>NZ_JBQZXC010000044.1:0-28002 GCF_053555815.1 Shigella sp. SIG6
GAAAAGCAGCTAGATTATTTTTAAGAATATATAAAAAGAAAGCGGGCCGATTTACGTAAATAAATCGACCCGCCAGCGGAATAATCTTAATTATTCATCTTCAAGATAAGTATAACCGTACAAACCTGCCTCGAACTCTTCAAGGAACTGTTGTTGCAGTTCAGCATCAAGATCGGTTTTCTTCACTTGATCGCGGAACTGGGTTAACAGCGTTTTCGGATCGAGCTGTACATATTGCAGCATGTCCGCCACGGTATCGCCTTCGTCAGACAGTTCTACTTCTACGCTACCGTCAGGGAACACGAACACGTCAACTGCTTCGGTATCACCGAACAGGTTGTGCATATTGCCAAGGATCTCCTGATATGCACCGACCATAAAGAAACCGAGCATCGGCGGATTCTCTGGATCGTACTCCGGCATTGGCATTGTCGTGGCAATACCATCACCATCAATATAGTGGTCGATAGCACCGTCAGAGTCACAGGTAATATCCAGCAGCACAGCGCGACGTTCCGGCACTTGATCCAGCCCTTCCAGCGGTAGAACCGGGAACAACTGGTCGATCCCCCATGCGTCCGGCATTGACTGGAACAGCGAGAAATTGACGTACATTTTGTCCGCCATACGTTCCTGCAGTTCGTCGATTATCGGACGATGCGCACGGTTTTGCGGATCCAGTTGCTTCTGCACTTCATGGCACATGCTCAGATAGAGTTGTTCTGCCCATGCACGTTCTTGCAGGCTAAAGGTGCCGGAAGAGTAGCCGATATGAATGTCGTGCAGATCCATCTGGCTGTCGTGTAACCATTCACGCAAAGAACGGCGAGTTCCCGGTTCGTGCATTTCCTGCCAGGTTTCCCACATGCTTTGCAGCGCACGCGGCGCATCTTCTGCGGGCGCGGTCGGCACCGTATATTCGTTACGTTCCACGCCGATGATATTCGACACCAGCACGGTATGGTGCGCAGTCACCGCACGGCCCGATTCGGTGATTACCGTCGGATGCGGCAGACCATTTTCTTCACACGCATCGCCAATCGCCCAGATGATGTTGTTGGCGTATTCATTGAGGCCATAGTTTACGGAGCAGTCAGACTGCGAACGGGTGCCTTCATAATCCACGCCCAGACCGCCGCCGACGTCGAAGCACTGAATATTGACGCCCAGCTTGTGCAGTTCCACATAGAAACGCGCGGATTCACGAACGCCTGTCGCGATATCGCGAATATTCGCCATCTGCGAACCGAGGTGGAAGTGCAGTAGTTGCAGGCTGTCGAGACGCCCGGCTTCACGCAGGGTTTCAACCAGTTGCAGTACCTGAGTCGCAGCCAGGCCGAACTTCGATTTTTCCCCGCCGGAGGACTGCCATTTACCCGAGCCCTGCGAAGCCAGACGTGCACGCACGCCCAGACGAGGAACGACATTCAGACGTTCTGCTTCATCCAGCACAATGGCGATTTCTGACATCTTCTCAATGACCAGATAGACCTTGTGCCCCATCTTCTCGCCAATTAATGCCAGGCGGATATATTCGCGGTCTTTATAACCGTTGCAGACGATGACGCTACGAGTCATGCCAGCATGTGCCAGCACTGCCATCAACTCGGCTTTGGAACCGGCTTCCAGACCCAGCGGTTCACCCGAATGAATCAGGGACTCGATCACGCGGCGGTGCTGGTTAACTTTGATCGGATAAACAAGGAAGTAATCGCCGTTATAGCCGTAGGATTCCCTCGCACGTTTGAACGCGGCGTTAATGGAACGCAAACGGTGCTGCAGGATCTGTGGGAAACAGAACAGTGCAGGCAGACGCTGACCCTGTGCTTCACGAGTTTTCACTAACTGCGCGAGATCGACGCGAGCTTCCGGGACGTCCGGGTCCGGGCACACGCTGATGTGGCCCAGCTCGTTAACGTCATAGTAGTTATTGCCCCACCAGGCAATATTGTAAGTACGCAGCATCTTGCTGGCTTCCTGGGAGCTCATTGCAACCTCCTGCATGGAGCGTAGTACACCGTGTTCGCCCGCTGACGAAGGCAAACCCATAGACATGTCGTCAGACATAGCGAACCTCAAATTATTTTATTAAGTGTAAAACAGTTAACGACTGTCGCAGCCTGGAACTGCGATAACAACCCATAAGCACATGGATTTTCCAGCAGTGTATGCTGACGCTCCGACTGCGCAACCGGTTTCTTTTTCATAACATTATTAAGCACATAACCGAACGTAAGTGTGACAGTTCGGCGAAACCACGAGAAAACTCTTGTTTTTACAAGAGCGCCCTTGTTCAGTCCTCAGTAACTGTAACCAGCTCTTGAATCCTGAGAAGCGCCGAGATGGGTATAACATCGGCAGGTATGCAAAGCAGAGATGCAGAGTGCGGGGAACGAATCTTCACCAGAACGGTGAGACAGGTTAAGCAGCAGACAACGGTTCATTATTTCGTATCACCTCCACGGCCGCCTGTTAAGACGAACCCACAAGCCAAAACTCTGATTTCAACCCGGCTGGAAGTGGCAACACGAAAGAAACGTCGTGTGCTTTTTATTTAAGCCGCGCGCCGCGTTTTATACCCCACAATGGCAGAAAATTGCAAAAGATAAATACGCAGAATGCCGGCATTGTCAGGAAAAATTTCCAGCCACGTTTTTAACAGAATGAGACACGATTCAAAAAAAAGTGGAAATCGGGTGAAGAATTGACCTAAAATAGCCATCCAGATGTTAATCCATCCATACCGATTAACACTCAGACTGCCAGTGTTTTTAACCTGCAGAGTCGTGGTAGGATCCGCTACCACAGAAAATCCACACAACAGTTTGAGCTAACCAAATTCTCTTTAGGTGATATTAAATATGGCAAAACACCTTTTTACGTCCGAGTCCGTCTCTGAAGGGCATCCTGACAAAATTGCTGACCAAATCTCTGATGCCGTTTTAGACGCGATCCTCGAACAGGATCCGAAAGCACGCGTTGCTTGCGAAACCTACGTAAAAACCGGCATGGTTTTAGTTGGCGGCGAAATCACCACCAGCGCCTGGGTAGACATCGAAGAGATCACCCGTAACACCGTTCGCGAAATTGGCTATGTGCATTCCGACATGGGCTTTGACGCTAACTCCTGTGCGGTTCTGAGCGCTATCGGCAAACAGTCTCCTGACATCAACCAGGGCGTTGACCGTGCCGATCCGCTGGAACAGGGCGCGGGTGACCAGGGTCTGATGTTTGGCTACGCAACTAATGAAACCGACGTGCTGATGCCAGCACCTATCACCTATGCACACCGTCTGGTACAGCGTCAGGCTGAAGTGCGTAAAAACGGCACTCTGCCGTGGCTGCGCCCGGACGCGAAAAGCCAGGTGACTTTCCAGTATGACGACGGCAAAATCGTTGGTATTGATGCTGTCGTGCTTTCCACTCAGCACTCTGAAGAGATCGACCAGAAATCGCTGCAAGAAGCGGTAATGGAAGAGATCATCAAGCCAATTCTGCCCGCTGAATGGCTGACTTCTGCCACCAAATTCTTCATCAACCCGACCGGTCGTTTCGTTATCGGTGGCCCAATGGGTGACTGCGGTCTGACTGGTCGTAAAATTATCGTTGATACCTACGGCGGCATGGCGCGTCACGGTGGCGGTGCATTCTCTGGTAAAGATCCATCAAAAGTGGACCGTTCCGCAGCCTACGCAGCACGTTATGTCGCGAAAAACATCGTTGCTGCTGGCCTGGCCGATCGTTGTGAAATTCAGGTTTCCTACGCAATCGGCGTGGCTGAACCGACCTCCATCATGGTAGAAACTTTCGGTACTGAGAAAGTGCCTTCTGAACAACTGACTCTGCTGGTACGTGAGTTCTTCGACCTGCGCCCATACGGTCTGATTCAGATGCTGGATCTGCTGCACCCGATCTACAAAGAAACCGCAGCATACGGTCACTTTGGTCGTGAACATTTCCCGTGGGAAAAAACCGACAAAGCGCAGCTGCTGCGCGATGCTGCCGGTCTGAAGTAATCTTTCTTCACCTGCGTTCAAAGGCCAGCCTCGCGCTGGCCTTTTTCTTTTACCTCACCGCGGTGGATAGGCGTTCACGCCGCATCCGGCAAAAAAACTGCCCGCACAATAACATCATTCTTCCTGATCACGTTTCACGGCAAATTACCATCACAACTGAAACCGATTACACCAACCACACCAGCAAAATATTTGTAATATTTTCATATTATTATTCAGCTTTCACAGTTGTTACATTTCTTTTCAGTAAAGTCTTAATTGCAGATGACAGCGTTTAATCTATGATGATATAACTCAATTATTTTCATGCACTTAAATCATAACTAAGATAAATGTTAGTGTAAGCGATTACACTGATGTGATTTGCTTCACATCTTTTTACGTCGTACTCACCTATCTTAATTCACAATAAAAAATAACCATATTGGAGGGCATCATGCCTGACGCTAAAAAACAGGGGCGGTCAAACAAGGCAATGACGTTTTTCGTCTGCTTCCTTGCCGCTTTGGCGGGATTACTCTTTGGCCTGGATATCGGTGTAATTGCTGGCGCACTGCCGTTTATTGCAGATGAATTCCAGATAACTTCGCACACGCAAGAATGGGTCGTAAGCTCCATGATGTTCGGTGCGGCAGTCGGTGCGGTGGGCATCGGCTGGCTCTCCTTTAAACTCGGGCGCAAAAAGAGCCTGATGATCGGCGCAATCCTGTTTGTTGCCGGTTCACTGTTCTCTGCGGCTGCGCCAAACGTTGAAGTACTGATTCTTTCGCGCGTTCTGCTGGGGCTGGCGGTGGGTGTGGCCTCTTATACCGCACCACTGTACCTGTCAGAAATTGCGCCGGAAAAAATTCGCGGCAGTATGATCTCGATGTATCAGTTGATGATCACTATCGGGATCCTCGGTGCTTATCTTTCTGATACCGCCTTCAGCTACACCGGTGCATGGCGCTGGATGCTGGGTGTGATTATCATCCCGGCAATTTTGCTGCTGATTGGTGTCTTCTTCCTGCCAGACAGCCCACGTTGGTTTGCCGCCAAACGCCGTTTTGTTGATGCCGAACGCGTGCTGCTACGCCTGCGTGACACCAGCGCGGAAGCGAAACGCGAACTGGATGAAATCCGTGAAAGTTTGCAGGTTAAACAGAGTGGCTGGGCGCTGTTTAAAGAGAATAGCAACTTCCGCCGCGCGGTGTTCCTTGGCGTACTGTTACAGGTAATGCAGCAATTCACCGGGATGAACGTCATCATGTATTACGCGCCGAAAATCTTCGAACTGGCGGGTTATACCAACACCACCGAGCAAATGTGGGGGACAGTGATTGTCGGCCTGACCAACGTACTTGCCACCTTTATCGCAATCGGCCTTGTTGACCGCTGGGGACGTAAACCAACGCTAACGCTGGGCTTCCTGGTGATGGCTGCTGGCATGGGCGTACTCGGTACAATGATGCATATCGGTATCCACTCTCCGTCGGCGCAGTATTTCGCCATCGCCATGCTGCTGATGTTTATTGTCGGTTTTGCCATGAGTGCCGGTCCGCTGATTTGGGTACTGTGCTCCGAAATTCAGCCGCTGAAAGGCCGCGATTTTGGCATCACCTGCTCCACCGCCACCAACTGGATTGCTAACATGATCGTTGGCGCAACGTTCCTGACCATGCTCAACACGCTGGGTAACGCCAACACCTTCTGGGTGTATGCGGCTCTGAACGTACTGTTTATCCTGCTGACATTGTGGCTGGTACCGGAAACCAAACACGTTTCGCTGGAACATATTGAACGTAATCTGATGAAAGGTCGTAAACTGCGCGAAATCGGCGCTCACGATTAATCTCCTCAGGCTTCCTCCCGTCGCGGAGGAAGCCGCCTCTTGCAGTCATCTTTTCTTCGCTCTATCCTCTGCCGCTATGAAAACATCCCGTCTCCCTATCGCCATCCAACAGGCCGTTATGCGCCGCCTGCGGGAAAAACTCGCCCAGGCCAACCTGAAGCTAGGGCGTAACTACCCGGAGCCAAAACTCTCTTACACCCAGCGCGGAACCTCCGCCGGAACAGCCTGGCTGGAAAGCTATGAAATCCGCCTCAATCCCGTTTTGCTGTTGGAAAACAGTGAAGCTTTTATTGAAGAAGTGGTACCGCACGAACTGGCACATTTGCTGGTATGGAAACATTTCGGCCGCGTAGCGCCACATGGCAAAGAGTGGAAGTGGATGATGGAAAGCGTGCTGGGCGTTCCCGCCCGTCGTACGCATCAGTTCGAACTGCAATCCGTGCGTCGCAACACCTTCCCCTACCGCTGTAAGTGCCAGGAACATCAGCTTACCGTACGCCGCCATAATCGCGTAGTTCGTGGCGAGGCCATCTATCGCTGTGTTCACTGCGGTGAACAGCTGGTTGCGAAATAACCACCTGAACTATCAGGAACTTTCCTGATCTGGCTGATTGCATACCGAAACAACTTTCGCTACGTTGCTGGCTCGTTTTAACACGGAGTAAGTGATGTACCGTTATTTGTCTATTGCTGCGGTGGTACTGAGCGCAGCATTTTCCGGCCCGACGTTGGCCGAAGGTATCAATAGTTTTTCTCAGGCGAAAGCCGCGGCGGTAAAAGTCCACGCTGATGCGCCCGGTACGTTTTATTGCGGATGTAAAATTAACTGGCAGGGCAAAAAAGGCGTTGTTGATCTGCAATCGTGCGGCTATCAGGTGCGCAAAAATGAAAACCGCGCCAGCCGCGTAGAGTGGGAACACGTCGTTCCCGCCTGGCAATTCGGTCACCAGCGCCAGTGCTGGCAGGACGGTGGACGTAAAAACTGCGCTAAAGATCCGGTCTATCGCAAGATGGAAAGCGATATGCATAACCTGCAGCCGTCAGTCGGCGAGGTGAATGGCGATCGCGGCAATTTTATGTACAGCCAGTGGAATGGCGGCGAAGGCCAGTACGGTCAATGCGCCATGAAGGTCGATTTCAAAGAAAAAGCTGCCGAACCACCAGCGCGTGCACGCGGTGCCATTGCGCGCACCTACTTCTATATGCGCGACCAATACAACCTGACACTCTCTCGCCAGCAAACGCAGCTGTTCAACGCATGGAACAAGATGTATCCGGTTACCGACTGGGAGTGCGAGCGCGATGAACGCATCGCGAAGGTGCAGGGCAATCATAACCCGTATGTGCAACGCGCTTGCCAGGCGCGAAAGAGCTAACCTACACTAGCGGGATTCTTTTTGTTAACCCCTACCCCACGCGTACAACCGCGTGGGGAGACGACGCGGATTTTTAACTATGCGTATCCCCCGCATTTATCATCCTGAACCACTGACCAGCCATTCTCACATCGCGCTTTGCGAAGATGCCGCCAACCATATCGGGCGCGTACTGCGCATGGGGCCGGGGCAGGCGTTGCAATTGTTTGACGGTAGCAACCAGGTCTTTGACGCCGAAATTACCAGCGCCAGCAAAAAAAGCGTGGAAGTGAAGGTGCTGGAAGGCCAGATCGACGATCGCGAATCTCCGCTGCATATTCACCTCGGTCAGGTGATGTCGCGTGGTGAAAAAATGGAATTTACTATCCAGAAATCGATCGAACTCGGTGTAAGCATCATTACGCCACTTTTTTCTGAGCGCTGCGGCGTTAAACTGGATAGTGAACGTCTGAACAAGAAGCTTCAGCAGTGGCAGAAGATTGCAATTGCTGCCTGTGAGCAGTGTGGTCGTAACCGGGTGCCGGAAATCCGTCCAGCGATGGATCTGGAAGCCTGGTGTGCAGAGCAGGATGAAGGACTGAAACTGAATCTTCACCCGCGCGCCAGTAACAGCATCAATACGTTGCCTTTACCGGTTGAACGCGTCCGCCTGCTGATTGGCCCGGAAGGCGGTTTATCGGCAGATGAAATTGCCATGACTGCCCGCTATCAATTTACTGATATCCTGTTGGGACCTCGCGTTTTGCGTACAGAGACAACTGCGCTCACCGCCATTACCGCGCTACAAGTACGATTTGGCGATTTGGGCTAACGGAGAAGAATAATGATCAAGCTCGGCATCGTGATGGACCCCATCGCAAACATCAACATCAAGAAAGATTCCAGTTTCGCTATGTTGCTGGAAGCACAGCGTCGTGGTTACGAACTTCACTATATGGAGATGGGCGATCTGTATCTGATCAATGGCGAAGCCCGCGCCCATACCCGCACGCTGAACGTGAAGCAGAACTACGAAGAGTGGTTTTCGTTCGTCGGTGAACAGGATCTGCCGCTGGCCGATCTCGATGTGATCCTGATGCGTAAAGACCCGCCGTTTGATACCGAGTTTATCTACGCGACCTATATTCTGGAACGTGCCGAAGAGAAAGGGACGCTGATCGTTAACAAGCCGCAGAGCCTGCGCGACTGTAACGAGAAACTGTTTACCGCCTGGTTCTCTGACTTAACGCCAGAAACGCTGGTTACGCGCAATAAAGCGCAGCTAAAAGCGTTCTGGGAGAAACACAGCGACATCATTCTTAAGCCGCTGGACGGTATGGGCGGCGCGTCGATTTTCCGCGTGAAAGAAGGCGATCCAAACCTCGGCGTGATTGCCGAAACCCTGACTGAGCATGGCACTCGCTACTGCATGGCGCAAAATTACCTGCCAGCCATTAAAGATGGCGACAAACGCGTGCTGGTGGTGGATGGCGAGCCGGTACCGTACTGCCTAGCGCGTATTCCGCAGGGGGGCGAAACCCGTGGCAATCTGGCTGCCGGTGGTCGCGGTGAACCTCGTCCGCTGACGGAAAGTGACTGGAAAATCGCCAGTCAGATCGGGCCGACGCTGAAAGAAAAAGGGCTGATTTTTGTTGGTCTGGATATCATCGGCGACCGTCTGACTGAAATTAACGTCACCAGCCCAACCTGTATTCGTGAGATTGAAGCAGAGTTTCCGGTGTCGATCACCGGAATGTTAATGGATGCCATCGAAGCACGTTTACAGCAGCAGTAACCCACCTTAGCGAGAAGGATCTCGTTGAGACTCTGAGTGACAGCGCCCTTCTTTCCACGCATACTGGGCGCTGTTGCTTTTTTGAACTAGGAAACAGAACCTCTGACAATGAATTTACAGCATCACTTTCTTATTGCCATGCCTGCTCTCCAGGATCCGATTTTCCGTCGTTCCGTGGTCTACATTTGCGAACATAATACCAATGGTGCAATGGGGATCATCGTCAACAAGCCGCTGGAAAATCTCAAAATTGAAGGGATTCTGGAAAAGCTGAAGATCACGCCGGAGCCGCGTGATGAATCAATCCGTCTGGATAAACCGGTTATGCTCGGCGGCCCACTGGCTGAAGATCGCGGGTTTATTTTGCATACTCCGCCCTCCAATTTTGCTTCCAGCATTCGCATTTCAGACAACACGGTGATGACCACTTCCCGCGATGTGCTGGAAACGCTCGGCACCGATAAACAACCGTCTGACGTATTGGTGGCTCTGGGCTATGCCTCCTGGGAAAAAGGTCAACTGGAACAAGAAATTCTCGATAACGCGTGGCTAACGGCCCCGGCGGATCTGAATATTCTGTTCAAAACGCCGATTGCCGACCGCTGGCGCGAGGCGGCAAAACTGATTGGTGTGGATATTCTCACCATGCCTGGTGTGGCAGGACACGCCTGATGAGTGGAACCTTACTCGCCTTCGACTTCGGCACCAAAAGCATTGGCGTAGCGGTCGGCCAACGCATTACCGGCACCGCTCGCCCTTTGCCTGCAATTAAAGCGCAGGACGGTACGCCGGACTGGAACCTCATCGAACGTTTACTGAAAGAGTGGCAGCCTGACGAAATCATCGTCGGTTTGCCGCTGAATATGGACGGCACCGAACAGCCGTTAACCGCCAGAGCGCGCAAATTTGCCAACCGTATTCATGGTCGTTTCGGTGTTGAAGTAAAGCTCCATGACGAGCGTCTTAGCACTGTGGAAGCCCGTTCCGGTCTTTTTGAACAGGGCGGCTATCGGGCGCTCAACAAAGGCAAAGTTGACTCTGCCTCTGCGGTTATTATTCTCGAAAGCTATTTCGAGCAGGGATATTAAGGCGATCTAAAAGCCTGGCGGATAGTCGTTACCGCCATCTTGCCGGATGCGGCGTGAACGCCTTATCCAGCACACATCTGGCAGCGGCTGTAGGTCTGATAAGACGCGTTAGCGTCGCATCAGACATTTATTGCCTTTATAGGCCCTATAAACTTGCGCATCGGGCATGGCAACGTCACAAACGCCCTTCCCCCACCCGCTGCTGATAACTCTGCTGAAACGTTAACATCCCCACCTGCTGCCCGGTTTGAATAACATGCGGTAACTGGTGGGTTTTCCCTTCGCGAATCAAATTCCCCACCGCGGGAGTGTTAATCAGTAATTCAAACAGCGCCACGCGTCCTTCCTGTTTATCCACTTCCAGCTTTTGTGACAGCACTGCCCGTAAACTACCCGCAAGTTGATTACGTACGGGATCTTTTTCCTGCGCCGGAAATGAATCCACCAGTCGCTCAACTGCCTGCGCGGCACCACGTGTATGTAAGGTTGCCAGCACCAGATGCCCGGTTTCTGCCGCCGTCAGCGCCAGACGGATTGTCTCACTGTCACGTAGCTCTCCGAGCAAAATCACATCAGGATCTTCCCGCAATGCAGCCCGCAACCCCGATGCGAACGTCATACAGTGCAAACCAATTTCCCGCTGCTGGATCAAACATCGCTGGCTGGCATAGAGATATTCCACAGGATCTTCCAGCGTCAGAATATGCGCATCGGCATGTTGATTAAGATAGCCAACCATCGCCGCCAGCGTGGTAGATTTGCCACTCCCCGTAGCCCCCGTCACCAGAATCAGGCCATTCTCGCTCTTGAGTAATTCCGGCAATACCGGTGGCGCACCAAGCTGTTCGAGCTGTGGACAGTGCGAAGGTAACAACCGTAATGCCAGAGAAATACCTTGCCGTTGCGCGAACGCACTGCCACGCAACCGCTGGTTTTCCGCCAGCGACACGGCAAAATCCAGCTGGCCATTTTCCAGCAATATTGCCCGCTGATCGTCATCCAGCCACTCCCGCAGTAGCTCTTCGACGTCCGGCGCATCAAACGGCGCAGCTTCCATTCTGCCACGAATGCGCCATCGTGCGGGCCAGGCGCTGCACAGGTGTAGATCCGAGACGTTATGCTTTACACTAAGGGCCACAATTTCTTCCATATTCATACTAAGATCCTCGGAAAATGAACGATATTGCGCATAACCTGGCACAGGTCCGGGACAAAATCTCAGCGGCTGCAACGCGTTGCGGCCGTTCTCCAGAAGAAATTACGCTGCTTGCAGTCAGTAAAACAAAACCTGCGAGCGCCATCGCAGAAGCCATTGATGCCGGGCAGCGTCAATTTGGTGAAAACTACGTTCAGGAAGGGGTAGATAAAATTCGCCACTTTCAGGAACTGGGCGTAACAGGATTAGAATGGCATTTTATTGGCCCGTTGCAGTCTAATAAAAGCCGCCTAGTGGCAGAGCATTTCGACTGGTGTCATACCATCGACCGTTTGCGCATTGCTACCCGCCTCAACGATCAGCGCCCGGCAGAACTTCCCCCTCTTAACGTACTGATTCAAATTAATATTAGTGATGAAAACAGTAAGTCCGGGATTCAACTGGCAGAACTGGACGAGCTGGCAGCGGCGGTCGCTGAACTACCGCGTTTACGTCTGCGCGGGCTGATGGCAATCCCTGCGCCTGAGTCAGAATATGTAAGGCAGTTTGAAGTTGCACGCCAAATGGCTGTAGCATTTGCCGTACTGAAAACGCGCTACCCGCATATCGACACGCTCTCTCTGGGAATGTCGGACGATATGGAAGCCGCCATTGCGGCAGGTAGCACGATGGTTCGTATCGGCACTGCAATTTTTGGTGCGCGTGATTACTCTAAAAAATAAGGAATTAAAGGAACGCCATGAATACGTTGACTTTCCTGCTTTCAACGGTCATTGAGCTGTATACCATGGTGCTGTTATTACGCATCTGGATGCAGTGGGCTCATTGTGATTTTTACAACCCCTTCTCACAGTTTGTAGTGAAGGTAGCGCAGCCAATTATCGGGCCACTGCGCCGCGTTATTCCGGCAATGGGTCCCATTGACAGCGCCTCGCTGCTGGTTGCCTATATTCTCAGTTTTATCAAAGCCATTGTGCTGTTTGAAGTGGTGACCTTCCTGCCAATCATCTGGATTGCCGGTTTACTGATTCTGCTGAAAACCATCGGCTTGCTGATTTTCTGGGTCCTGCTGGTGATGGCGATTATGAGCTGGGTAAGCCAGGGTCGTAGCCCGATTGAATACGTGCTGATTCAGCTGGCCGATCCGCTGCTGCGCCCGATTCGCCGCTTGCTACCGGCAATGGGTGGGATTGATTTCTCGCCGATGATCCTCGTTCTGCTGCTGTATGTCATCAATATGGGTGTCGCAGAAGTATTACAGGCAACCGGAAACATGCTGCTGCCGGGGCTGTGGATGGCGTTATGAGTGCCGTAACAGTTAATGATGACGGTCTGGTTTTACGGCTCTATATTCAGCCGAAAGCCAGCCGTGATTCTATTGTCGGTTTACATGGCGACGAAGTTAAAGTCGCCATTACCGCGCCGCCGGTTGACGGCCAGGCCAACAGTCATCTGGTGAAGTTTCTCGGTAAGCAATTCCGGGTTGCCAAAAGCCAGGTGGTGATTGAAAAAGGCGAACTTGGCCGCCACAAACAAATTAAAATCATTAATCCGCAACAAATCCCGCCAGAAATCGCGGCGTTAATTAATTAGGTATCCTATGCAAAAAGTTGTCCTCGCAACCGGCAATGCCGGTAAAGTGCGTGAGCTGGCGTCGCTGCTTAGCGACTTTGGTCTTGATATCGTGGCCCAAACAGACCTCGGCGTTGATTCCGCTGAAGAAACCGGCCTAACCTTTATCGAAAACGCGATTCTGAAAGCGCGCCATGCGGCAAAAGTGACCGGTTTACCGGCAATTGCCGACGACTCTGGTCTGGCGGTAGATGCGCTGGGTGGCGCGCCGGGTATTTACTCCGCGCGTTATTCCGGTGAAGACGCGACCGATCAAAAGAATCTGCAAAAACTGTTGGAAACACTGAAAGACGTACCGGACGACCAACGTCAGGCGCGTTTCCACTGCGTGCTGGTATATCTGCGTCACGCGGAAGATCCGACTCCGCTGGTATGCCACGGCAGCTGGCCGGGCGTGATTACTCGCGAACCAGCGGGCACTGGTGGCTTTGGTTATGATCCAATCTTCTTCGTACCTTCCGAAGGGAAAACCGCCGCCGAACTGACCCGCGAAGAAAAGAGCGCCATTTCCCACCGTGGTCAGGCGTTGAAACTGCTGCTGGACGCTTTACGTAATGGTTAAATTACCGCCGCTGAGTCTCTACATTCACATCCCGTGGTGCGTGCAGAAATGCCCGTACTGCGATTTCAACTCTCACGCGTTGAAAGGAGAAGTGCCGCACGACGATTATGTTCAGCATCTGCTTTGCGATCTGGACAATGATGTGGCTTACGCTCAGGGCCGTGAAGTAAAGACAATCTTTATTGGCGGTGGTACGCCGAGCCTGCTTTCCGGCCCGGCGATGCAAACGCTGCTAGACGGCGTGCGTGCGCGTTTGCCGCTGGCAGCGGATGCAGAAATTACTATGGAAGCGAACCCAGGCACGGTAGAAGCGGATCGCTTTGTCGATTATCAGCGTGCTGGTGTAAACCGTATCTCTATTGGTGTGCAGAGTTTTAGCGAAGAAAAGCTGAAACGACTTGGGCGTATTCATGGCCCGCAAGAAGCGAAACGAGCGGCAAAGCTGGCGAGCGGTTTAGGGTTACGTAGCTTTAACCTTGATTTGATGCATGGACTACCGGATCAATCACTGGAAGAGGCGCTTGGCGATCTACGCCAGGCCATTGAACTGAATCCGCCGCATCTTTCCTGGTATCAACTGACCATCGAACCTAATACGCTGTTTGGCTCGCGACCGCCGGTGCTGCCGGACGATGACGCGCTGTGGGATATTTTCGAACAGGGGCATCAGTTATTAACCGCAGCGGGTTATCAGCAATATGAAACTTCCGCTTACGCCAAACCCGGTTATCAGTGCCAGCACAATCTCAACTACTGGCGCTTTGGTGACTACATCGGTATTGGCTGCGGCGCGCACGGCAAAGTGACCTTCCCGGATGGGCGCATTCTGCGTACCACTAAAACGCGTCATCCTCGTGGTTTTATGCAAGGAAGGTATCTGGAAAGCCAGCGTGATGTCGAAGCCGCAGATAAGCCGTTTGAGTTCTTTATGAATCGCTTCCGTCTGCTGGAGGCCGCGCCGCGCGTGGAGTTTATTGCGTATACCGGGCTTTGCGAAGATGTGATTCGCCCACAGTTAGACGAGGCGATTGCCCAGGGTTATCTCACCGAATGTGCGGATTACTGGCAGATAACGGAACATGGTAAATTATTCTTAAACTCACTTCTTGAATTATTCCTCGCTGAGTAATCATTAATGCGCCTGCGGGCGCATTAATCACTTCTTTTATCCCCCCCGTTAATTAACCTCGGCAGAAATATATTTCTTACTGAATAAATATCGACGACATTTATTATATATATTTAGTGAATATTTACTAATCATTCATTGATTATAAATATGTACAACCTGGCGCACAAATTTAATATTTAATTTCTGACTTTATTTCAAGTTGTGATAAACATAGACAAGTTGTCAGACAGGTTAACCAATTTGTCGCACAAAGCACTGATAAGCACAATTAGATATCAACTAATTTCCATCCTTCAACAGGGAGTTTTTTTATGAAAATGAGGTCATTTACCCGCTCATTAGTCTGCGCATCCTTGCTGGCTCTGGTTAGCACTGGCGTAAACGCCGCAGAAAAAGTGACGTTAAAGTTAGCACACAACCTGGAAAGAAGTCATGTTGTACATCAGAGTTTTGAAGAGCTGGCGAAAGAGGTAAAACAGCTGTCAAAAGGTAATATGGTGATCCGTATTTATCCCAGCAGCCAGATGGGTAATGCGCGAGAAACTATGGAATTGTTGCAAAATGGCGCACTGGATATGACCAAAGGTTCCGCCAGTGATCTGGAGTCTTTTGATAATATTTATGCTATCTATAATTTGCCGTTCTTATTAAGTTGTTTTTGGTGAAGTTGGTAAAGAAATTATGGACTCAACAAAAGACAAAGGCTTTTTTGCTTTATCAGCTTATGTAGCGGGTACTCGCAGTTTCTATGCGAAAAAACCGATTACAAAGCCAGAAGATCTTAAAGGACTGAAAATTCGTGTTCAGCCAAGTCCGACCACCATCAAAATGATTGAACTGATGGGTGGTTCACCCACTCCAATTTCATTTGGCGAAGTTTATACTGCGATGCAGCAAGGTGTAGTAGATGGCGCAGAAAATAACGTGCCTTCCTGGGTGCAGACTCGACATATTGAAATTGCCAAAGTTTTTTCTGAAGATGAACACGCCTCAATTCCTGACTTTTTGGTTATCTCCATCAAAACATGGAATAAATTAACCCCAGAACAGCAACAAATCCTCGAAACAGCGGCGAAGAAATCCGAAGCTTATCAACAAAAATTGTGGGAAAAAATTGACGCTGACACACGTGCTCAGGCGAAAGCTATGGGGGGGGAAATTGTAAAAGTGGATAAAGCGCCATTCCGTAAAGCCGTGCAACCTCTGTTTGACGACTTCAAAAAAGATCCAAAACAAGCTGCTTTGTTAGAGAAATTCGACAACGCTGCTCAATAATATTCCGGGCCAGCCTCTGGCCCTGATTTTCCAGGATGCTTACAATGATATTTAACCGCCTGAAACTTGCGGTAGACCGCGTCATTGCCGCGTTTTCTGTCGCCGTAATGCTTGCTCTGGTTGTATGCGTAGTCTGGCAAGTATTTAGCCGCTACGTACTTAACCAGCCAAGTACATTAACCGATGAGCTGGCACGCTTTTTGATGATCTGGGTAGGATTATTAGGTGCTGCATATACCGTCAGCGCGCAGCGACATCTCTCTATTGATTTATTTGCTCTCGCCCTGAATAAGCGCAAACAATTACTTCTTAGTATAGTCATTAACGTTCTCATTTTAGGTTTTGCCGGTTCGGTCATTGTGACTGGTGGCCTGAAATTAATTGATAAAACACTGGCAACATCACAGGTATCTGCCGCTATGCAAATACCGATGGGATACGTATATATCATTCTGCCATTAAGTGGAGTGGTAATGATGTTTTATGCCTTGTGTTTTATTAATCAAAGCATTCAACAACTGAAACAACCTGCGCAGGAGGCCAGTTAATGGATAGTTATATCGCGATTACACTGTTTGGCTGTTTTTTTGTGCTGGTCTTTATTGGTGTGCCCATTTCGTTCTCAATCGGTATTGCCACTGTAGCGTCAATGCTTTTGATGTTTCCCTGGGATATCGCGGCAATCACTGTTTCGCAACGACTGGCTAATGGACTGGATAACTTTGCCCTGTTGGCAATCCCCTTTTTCATCTTTGCCGGAACACTGATGAACAGCGGCGGTATTGCGATACGTTTGATTAACCTCGCCCAGGTAATGGTTGGCCGCGTTCCTAGTTCGCTTGGTCATGTGAACGTCCTGGCGAATATGATGTTTGGTTCCATTTCTGGTTCAGCCGTTGCGGCAGCTGCTGCCGTTGGTGGCACACTGAATCCCATTCAGACCAAAGAAGGTTATGATCCGGCATTTTCTACCGCTGTAAACGTCTCATCTTGTATTACTGGATTACTGATACCGCCCTCAAACGTGTTAATTGTGTTTTCCCTGACAGCTGGCGGCGTTTCTGTAGCATCGCTGTTTATGGCGGGATATTTGCCAGGGATCTTAATGGGTCTTGCGGTAATGATAGTCTGCGGCATTATTGCTAAACGCCGTGGCTACCCGCTTTCAGAAAGAGCAACCTTTGCTCAGGCCTGTAAAGCGTTTCTGGATGCCTTACCAAGTTTGCTTCTGGTGTTCATTGTGATGGGCGGCATTCTGGGCGGCATTTTTACCGCAACTGAAGCGTCAGCAATTGCCGTTGTCTACACATTTATTCTCTCGGTGCTGATTTACCGGGAAGTAAAATGGCGCCATTTACCCAAACTGATTCTGGAGTCGGTTGTTACCACTTCGATTGTATTACTGTTGATCGGTTTTTCCGTGGGCATGTCCTGGGCAATGACTAATGCTGATATTCCTTATATGATCAGCGACGCATTGATGGGGATTTCTGATAACCCACTGATCATATTGCTGCTGATTAATATCGTCTTATTAATTGTCGGCATCTTTATGGACATGACACCGGCTGTACTAATCTTTACACCGATCTTCTTGCCGATTGCACAAGAGCTGGGAATGGACCCAGTACATTTCGGTATTATGATGGTGGCCAACCTTTGTATTGGGCTGTTAACACCGCCGGTGGGTAGTGCGCTATTTGTTGGTTGTTCTATCTCGGGTGTGAAGATTCAACATTTAATCAAACCATTGCTGCCATTTTATGCTGCATTGCTAGTAGCGTTGATGATGATCACTTACATTCCGCAAATATCCTTGTTCATTCCACAGCTACTAGGGCTAATGTAAAAAATAATTTGCCGGATAACTTTTTATATTATCCGGCAAAGGCACTTAACATGAGTTACTTAATCACCCCATTGCGCCGCAGTTGTTCGGTATCTTTTTTCCAGCGTTCATTAGCTTGGTTGATATCGTCAATTTTCATCAAAATCGCGACTTTTTTACTGTTTATTTCTGAAACTTTCATCGTTAACGGATATTGCCCTTTTTCGAGCGTTACCCAGTCATCCTGCAATTTACGGCTGAGTTTTTGTGATTGCAGAAAAGTCTGTCGCCGTTGTTCGTTGATATCGAAATCTCGTTTCTGCTGAATCGGCACTTCATAACACTCTTCACTCTGTTTATGACATGCCGCAATCGCCGGTTGATAAACCTCTTTGTCATATTTAACCGCGAACGCCTCGCTATCGTTCTGTTTATTAAACTCATCACGCTGTTGGTGAATTTTTTTAAAGGCTTCTTCGCGGGTCATTTGCTTACCGTTTGCATCTTTTCCCCAATATGCATCCGCTGCTTTCTGCGCCGCCACCATTTGCTTATCAAGCGCTTTCACTTCCTTTTCCAGCGCAGGAATCGAGTTCTTCTGGGTATTCAACGCAGATTCAAGCTGACTAAAGCGATAATTGAAATCTTCGCTATTCACGATCAGATATTTATTATTCGTTTTGATATCGTCGACCACCCGCCCACGATCGCTGGCTGCCGCCTGAAAAGAGTAAAAGTTCACCGACCAGCCAGACGCGGGCGTTCCTTTACTGGTTAACATCGCCGAGAATTTTACCGGTTTATCTTTCGTCCAAGTCTGTTCGAGCAGTTCGTAATCTGCCAACTGACCGACCCAGGTATAGAGATCGTCACTGGAAGAGACATCGCCTTCCGCTGACCAGGTGGCCTGATTACCCTTAGCATCAAGATTTTTTAAGCTGATGGCATCAAGCTTGAGAATGCCGTGATACTGCTTTTTGAATTGATCTTTTAAGATATTTTCAGTTGGCGGTTCGCCATCTGCCCAGGCATTACCAGTCATCAACATAAGCAGCGCCGTGCCAACAATCCATTGCTTTTTCACCCGAAAACCCTCGCGCGGAATAATTTATTCCGGTGATTATCATTAGGGTAATGAAAATTGGCAATGGACGTAAGTCTGAAGTGAAAAAGCCCCGGCACGATGCCGGGACGAGGTGATTAGTACTGATTGAAAATCTGCTGGATCTGCTGCGGATCTTTGGTTTGCGTCAGAGCCAGCTGCAGCAGGACGCGCGCTTTTTGCGGGTTCAGCGTGCCAGAGGCGACGAAGCCGTATTTCGCATCATCCACTTCAGCATCCTGAGTGGTAGCACCCGTCGGTACGCGGGAAGAACGCACTACTGCAGTGCCGTTTTTCGCGGCGGTTGCCAGGGTGTCGAACACGGATTTATACAGGTTACCATTACCCACACCAGCGCTAACGATGCCATCATAGCCCGCATCTACCAGTGCTTTAGCCGGAAGATCGGATGCGTTAGCGTAGTTATAAACGATGCCGACTTTCGGCAGCTCATTCAGCTTAGAGACATCGAATGGCGTATCGCTGGTGTGCTTACGTGCCGGGGTACGTTGGTAGTCAATCTTACCGTTGTGAATGTATCCCAGAGGACCGTAGTTAACAGACTTGAAGGTCGTTACGTCGGTGGTGTTGGTTTTGGTGACATCGCGACCGTCCAGTACGGTGTCGTTCATCACCACCAGCACGCCACGATTAGCGGAGGCTTTATCAGCTGCGGTCACTACCGCGTTATACAGGTTGAATGGACCGTCTGCGCTCATGGACGTGGACGGGCGCATTGCGCCGACCATCACCACCGGTTTGTCGCATTTCACCGTCAGGTCGAGGAAGTAAGCAGTTTCTTCCATCGTGTCGGTACCGTGGGTAATGACGAAGCCGTCGGTTTTATCGCAGTCGGTGTTAATTTTTTTCGCCAGTGTCAGCCAGACATTATCGTTCATGTCCTGGGAGCCGATATTCACTACCTGCTCGCCTTTAACGTTCGCAATGTCTTTTAGTTGCGGCACCGCATTAACCAGATTTTCTACGCCAACTTTACCCGCTGTGTAGTTAGATTTGGTTGCGGAGTCACCACCACCGGCAATGGTCCCGCCGGTTGCTAAAATGGTGATATTGGGTAATGCCAATGCTGCACCACTAAAACCCATAACCAGTGCGGCAAGTGCCGTCTTTTTGAAAAACTCCATTTCATTCCTCCAGTTACGTGAACGCTACGCATTATCCCTTAGCTTTGTATGGGAAATTTGACGTTAAACAATTTACAACGTGAATATATTTTGGAGATCTACAAAGTTAGAGGCAGGTAACAAAACGAAGAATTAAACGGCATAAAAAAGTATTATGCCGTCTTAAAATAGAGGATTATTTTAAATTCCCGACCAGGGCTTTGCGGCTATCTTCCAGAGTCACAACGCGGCTACAAACATCTTTGCCAAACTGCTGGAAATCTTTTTCCTGCTTTTTCCACTCGGTTTGGATTGAGGATTGCAGACCGCCCAAGCTTCCCAGCACATTCTGTAATGGGTTACCGCCGCTTTTCAGCACCGCTTTCGCGCCCATTTCATTAATGCTGTCCTGTAAAATTCCGCCCATTGCCTGATTCACTAGTTGCTGGCCTTCGGCGCGAACCTGATCAATGGCTTTATAGTGGAACGTCAGGCCATCGCTGCGCGTTTCGATAATGCGATTCATCTGCTCTTTAAGCTGCGCATCAAGTTTGGTCAGACGGCTGCGCATTTTGCTGCTGTCGCCCATCTCCTGAACGATAATTTTATCCAGCGCAATACGGGCTTTCTCGACGCGGCTTTTCGCGCCTTCATCAATCCACGGCAGCGTGCTACGTAGTTCAGCCTGATAATCCTTCGCCTGCTCGCGCTGGGCGGCATTCAGGGAATATTGCTTACCGTTATACATCACGTTGCCGTCTGGCGTGATCACCAGATTGCCGTTTTCGCCCTTCACCTGCACGGTTTGCGGGCTGACAATCACATCGTCACGCGGCGTGACGCTGCACTGGTAGTCGGCGTGAGCGGTCATTGCCGTCACTGAAAGTGCTGCCGCCAGCAGCATTTTGCGCATCATAGTCTTCCCTCAAGAACAAATCAGGCCAGCATATGCTGGCCCCAGATTGATAACAAAGTACGCGTTTTCCATGCCGGATGCGGCGTAAACGCCTTATCCCGCCTACTCGATCGTGCATCTCTGTAGGCCTGATAAGCGTAGCGCATCAGGCAGTTTTGCATTTGTCATCGCCCGTATGCTTTCTTAGTCCCACCAAACGTCGAAAAGTTCGCTGGTGCGTACCTCATCCAGTTTGCACTCTTCCAGCCACTTACGCACAATCGCCTGATGTTCTTCGGTGCATTTGCCGATTTCCTGCATGCAGATCAGACCTTCCCAGGCCAGATAACCGCTGCCGTCAAAGGCCAGTTTGTTCGGTTCGATAACCTCGTTAATAAAGTCATCAACGATTTTATCAATCTGTTCTTCCGATGTACCTTCCGGGAATCGCCATGCCACCGAAAATCCTAATTCCTGGAATTCGTCGATGTGCATTTTTTTACGCAGACGACGGCTACGGTTCTTTGCCATTATTTCACCCTCTCGAACATTAAGTCCCATACTCCGTGACCAAGACGATGACCACGTTGTTCAAATTTCGTCACCGGACGTGATGCCGGACGCGGTACGTAATCATTGCTCTCTGACAGGTTTTTATAACCGTCAATAGAAGACATCACTTCAAGCATATGTTCCGCATAAGGTTCCCAGTCGGTCGCCATATGGAATACGCCCCCCAGCTGCAGTTTGCTTTTTACCAGTTCGGCAAACGGCACTTGAACGATACGGCGTTTATTATGGCGCGCTTTGTGCCACGGGTCAGGGAAAAAGAGCTGCACCATGCGCAATGAATTGTCAGGAATCATTTTATGCAGCACTTCAACCGCATCGTGACACATCACGCGCAGGTTGCTTAAACCTTCTTCATGCGCAGAAGCCAGGCTCGCACCAACGCCCGGTGAATGCACTTCAATGCCGAGGAAGTCCTGCTCGGGGCGATCTTTAGCCATTGCCACCAGCGACGCCCCCATGCCAAAACCAATCTCAAGCGTCACCGGCGCTTCACGGCCAAAAAGCGCGGGGAAATCCAGCATATCTTCACTGAACTCAACGCCCATCACCGGCCAGTAGTTTTCCAGCGCATGTTCCTGGCCTTTGGTCAGTCGCCCCTGGCGGCGCACAAAACTACGGATACGGCGCAGTGGGCGGCCGTTTTCATCAAATTCCGGTGAAATGACGTCGTTTTTCATAAAGATTTAGTCGCTTGTGAAAGTGTTCTGAAAACGGGCATTATCCAAAGTTAGTTGCCGGATGCAAGCATGATAAGGCCGTGGCTGCGGAAAGTTCCGGTTTACACCCTGCCGTCGCTGTGCTGCAATCTTGCCCCCAACAACAGTGAAGTCGGTGACCATGCAAGCGTCGCAATTTTCAGCCCAGGTTCTGGACTGGTACGATAAATACGGGCGGAAAACGCTGCCCTGGCAAATTGACAAGACGCCCTACAAAGTATGGCTCTCAGAAGTGATGTTGCAACAAACTCAGGTTGCGACCGTTATCCCCTATTTTGAACGCTTTATGGCGCACTTCCCGACGGTGACCGATCTCGCCAATGCGCCGCTCGACGAAGTTCTCCACTTGTGGACCGGGCTTGGCTATTACGCCCGCGCGCGCAACCTGCATAAAGCGGCACAACAAGTGGCGACCTTACACGGCGGTAAATTCCCGGAAACCTTTGAAGAAGTCGCGGCGTTACCGGGCGTCGGGCGTTCCACCGCAGGCGCGATTCTCTCGCTTTCTCTGGGTAAGCACTTTCCGATTCTCGACGGTAACGTCAAACGCGTGCTGGCGCGCTGCTATGCTGTAAGCGGCTGGCCTGGGAAAAAAGAGGTCGAGAATAAACTATGGAGTTTGAGCGAGCAGGTGACGCCCGCGGTCGGCGTGGAACGGTTTAATCAGGCGATGATGGATTTGGGCGCGATGATTTGCACGCATTCGAAGCCGAAATGTTCGCTCTGTCCGCTACAAAACGGATGTATTGCCGCCACCAACAATAGCTGGTCGCTTTATCCGGGCAAAAAACCGAAACAGACGCTGCCGGAGCGCACCGGCTACTTTCTCCTGTTACAGCACGAAGATGAAGTATTGCTGGCGCAGCGTCCGCCGAGCGGATTGTGGGGCGGTTTATACTGTTTCCCGCAGTTTGCCGACGAAGAAAGTTTGCGGCATTGGCTGGCACAACGGCAGATTGCTGCCGATAACCTGACGCAACTGACCGCGTTTCGCCATACCTTCAGCCATTTCCACTTAGATATTGTGCCTATGTGGCTTCCCGTGTCGTCATTCACCGGCTGCATGGATGAAGGCAATGCGCTCTGGTATAACTTAGCGCAACCGCCGTCAGTTGGCCTGGCGGCTCCCGTGGAGCGTTTGTTACAGCAGTTACGCACTGGCGCGCCGGTTTAGCGCGTGAGTCGATAAAGAGGATGATTTATGAGCAGAACGATTTTTTGTACTTTCCTGCAACGTGAAGCAGAAGGTCAGGATTTTCAGCTGTACCCCGGCGAGCTGGGAAAACGCATCTATAACGAGATCTCCAAAGAAGCCTGGGCGCAGTGGCAGCACAAACAAACCATGCTGATTAATGAAAAGAAACTCAACATGATGAATGCCGAGCACCGCAAGCTGCTGGAGCAGGAGATGGTCAACTTCCTGTTCGAGGGTAAAGAGGTGCATATCGAGGGCTATACGCCGGAAGATAAAAAATAAAAACAGTGCCGGAGCACGCCTCCGGCAGCTTGCATAAAAACAAACACAACACGCACCCGGAATGATGAAAAAATATCTCGCGCTGGCTTTGATTGCGCCGTTGCTCATCTCCTGTTCGACGACCAAAAAAGGCGATACCTATAACGAAGCCTGGGTCAAAGATACCAACGGTTTTGATATTCTGATGGGGCAATTTGCCCACAATATTGAGAACATCTGGGGCTTCAAAGAGGTGGTGATCGCCGGTCCTAAGGACTACGTGAAATACACCGATCAATATCAGACCCGCAGCCACATCAACTTCGATGACGGTACGATTACTATCGAAACCATCGCCGGGACAGAACCTGCCGCGCATTTGCGCCGGGCAATTATCAAAACGTTGCTGATGGGTGACGATCCGAGTTCGGTCGATCTCTATTCCGACGTTGATGATATTACAATTTCGAAAGAACCTTTCCTTTACGGTCAGGTGGTGGACAACACCGGGCAGCCGATTCGCTGGGAAGGTCGCGCAAGCAACTTCGCGGATTATCTGCTGAAAAACCGTCTGAAAAGCCGCAGCAACGGGCTACGTATCATCTACAGCGTCACCATTAACATGGTGCCGAACCACCTTGATAAACGTGCGCACAAATATCTCGGCATGGTCCGCCAGGCGTCACGGAAATATGGCGTTGATGAGTCGCTGATTCTGGCAATTATGCAGACTGAATCTTCCTTTAACCCGTATGCGGTCAGCCGTTCCGATGCGCTGGGATTAATGCAGGTGGTACAAAATACTGCCGGGAAAGATGTGTTCCGCTCGCAGGGGAAATCCGGCACGCCGAGCCGCAGTTTCTTGTTTGATCCTGCCAGCAATATTGATACCGGCACCGCGTATCTGGCGATGCTGAACAATGTTTATCTCGGCGGAATTGATAACCCAACATCGCGGCGTTATGCCGTCATCACCGCCTATAACGGCGGCGCAGGCAGCGTGCTGCGAGTCTTTTCGAATGATAAGATTCAGGCTGCCAATATTATTAACACCATGACGCCGGGCGATGTTTATCAGACGCTGACGACCCGCCATCCCTCTGCGGAATCTCGCCGTTATCTTTATAAAGTGAATACCGCGCAAAAATCCTACCGCCGCCGATAATTCCATTAACCGCCCCTGACGATGCTCAGGGGCAAAAATGTTATCCACATCACAATTTCGTTTTGCAAATTGGGAATGTTTGCAATTATTTGCCACAGGTAACAAAAAACCAGTCCGCGAAGTTGATAGAATCCCATCATCTCGCACGGTCAAATGTGCTTTTTCAAACACTCATCCGCATCACGATGTGAGGAAATTAACATGAATCTTAAGCTGCAGCTGAAAATCCTCTCTTTTCTGCAGTTCTGTCTGTGGGGAAGTTGGCTGACGACCCTCGGCTCCTATATGTTTGTTACCCTGAAGTTTGACGGTGCTTCTATTGGCGCAGTTTATAGCTCACTGGGTATCGCCGCGGTATTTATGCCTGCGCTGCTGGGGATTGTGGCCGACAAATGGTTAAGTGCGAAATGGGTATATGCCATTTGCCACACCATTGGCGCTATCACGCTGTTCATGGCGGCACAGGTCACGACGCCGGAAGCGATGTTCCTTGTGATATTGATTAACTCGTTTGCTTATATGCCAACGCTTGGGTTAATCAACACCATCTCTTACTATCGCCTGCAAAATGCCGGGATGGATATCGTTACTGACTTCCCGCCAATCCGTATCTGGGGCACCATCGGCTTTATCATGGCAATGTGGGTGGTGAGCCTGTCTGGCTTCGAATTAAGCCACATGCAGCTGTATATTGGCGCAGCACTTTCCGCCATTCTGGTTCTGTTTACCCTGACTCTGCCGCATATTCCGGTTGCTAAACAGCAAGCGAATCAGAGCTGGACAACCCTGCTGGGCCTCGATGCATTCGCGCTGTTTAAAAACAAGCGTATGGCAATCTTCTTCATCTTCTCAATGCTGCTGGGCGCGGAACTGCAGATTACCAACATGTTCGGTAATACCTTCCTGCACAGCTTCGACAAAGATCCGATGTTTGCCAGCAGCTTCATCGTGCAGCATGCGTCAATCATCATGTCGATTTCGCAGATCTCTGAAACCCTGTTCATTCTGACCATCCCGTTCTTCTTAAGCCGCTACGGTATTAAGAACGTAATGATGATCAGTATTGTGGCGTGGATCCTGCGTTTTGCGCTGTTTGCTTACGGCGACCCGACTCCGTTCGGTACTGTACTGCTGGTACTGTCGATGATCGTTTACGGTTGCGCATTCGACTTCTTCAACATCTCTGGTTCGGTGTTTGTCGAAAAAGAAGTTAGCCCGGCAATTCGCGCCAGTGCACAAGGGATGTTCCTGATGATGACTAACGGCTTCGGCTGTATCCTCGGCGGCATCGTGAGCGGTAAAGTTGTTGAGATGTACACCCAAAACGGCATTACCGACTGGCAGACCGTATGGTTGATTTTCGCTGGTTATTCCGTGGTTCTGGCCTTCGCGTTCATGGCGATGTTCAAATATAAACACGTTCGTGTCCCGACAGGCACACAGACGGTTAGCCACTAATTACGCAAAGAAAAACGGGTCGCCAGAAGGTGACCCGTTTTTTTATTCTTACTTCAACACATAACCGTACAATCGTTTCATGCCATCCGCATCGGTTTCGCTATAGACACCTTGCAACTCCGGCGAAAATCCCGGCAACAAATTCACGCCTTCTTCCAGCGCAAGGAAATAACGTTGAACCGCCCCACCCCAGACTTCCCCGGGTACCACGCAAAGCACGCCAGGTGGATAAGGCAACGCCCCTTCTGCCGCAATTCGCCCTTCGGCATCACGAATCCGCACCAACTCCACTTCACCGCGAATATAAGCGCTATGCGCATCCTGGGGGTTCATCACCACTGACGGGAAACTCTGCTGGCGGAACATCGCTTTTTGTAGGTCTTTGACGTCGAAACTGACATACAGATCGTGCATCTCCTGACACAACTGGCGCAGGGTGTAGTCGCGATAGCGCACCGGATATTTGTTATAAACGCTCGGCAACACCTCAGCCAGCGACGAGTCATCCTCAATATGCTGTTCAAATTGCGCCAGCATCGCCACCAGTTGTGCCAGCTTCTCGTGGCTTTCCGCCGGAGTTAATAAGAACAGAATGGAGTTGAGATCGCACTTCTCCGGCACAATGCCGTTCTCACGCAGATAGTGCGCCAGAATCGTCGCCGGAACGCCAAAGTCGCTATATTCGCCGGTTTCGGCATTGATACCTAGTGTAGTGAGTAACAGCTTGCACGGATCAACAAAATACTGATCCGCGGCATATCCTTCAAAGCCGTGCCACTTCGCCCCCGACTCAAAACTGAAAAAACGGCGGTCGCTGGCTAACACTGATGTCGGATAATCCTGCCACAATTTGCCATCAACAACGGGCGGGATAAACGGGCGGAACAGCTTACAGCGCGCAAGAATAGCCTTGCGCGACTCAATACCCAACTCAACGCACTCAGCCCACAGCCGACGCCCACTCTCCCCTTCATGAATTTTGGCGTTAATATCCAGTGCAGCAAACAGCGGATAGAAAGGGCTGGTAGAAGCATGGAGCATAAAGGCGTTATTCAACCGCTTATGCGGGCAAAAACGCGCCTGTCCGCGGATATGGTTATCTTTTTTATGGATCTGCGACGTCTGTGAGAATCCAGCCTGCTGTTTGTGCACCAACTGGGTCACAAAAATCCCCGGATCGTTTTCGTTAAGTTCTAACAGCAGCGGCGAGCTATCCGCCATCATCGGGATAAACTGTTCGTAACCGACCCACGCGGAATCAAACAGAATGTAATCACACAGATGCCCAATGGTATCGATCACCTGACGGGCGTTATAGACAGTGCCGTCATAGGTTCCCAGCTGAATAATCGCCAGGCGAAACGGGCGCGGCAGGTCGGCTTTTTCTGGCGCAACGTCGCGAATTTGCTGGCGCAGATACTCTTCATTAAAACAGTGCACATCAATACCGCCAATGAAACCAAACGGGTTACGTGAAGCTTCCAGATAGACCGGCGTCGTCCCCGCCTGAATCAGCGCGCCGTGATGATTCGACTTATGGTTGTTACGGTCGAAGAGCACCAGATCGCCACGCGTTAACAGCGCATTCGTCACCACTTTATTCGCTGCCGATGTGCCGTTCAGCACAAAATAGGTTTTATCGGCATGAAAGACTTTGGCTGCGAATTTCTGCGCATCTTTCGCCGATCCTTCATGAATAAGCAGATCGCCCAATTTTACGTCAGCGTTACACATATCGGCGCGAAAGACGTTCTCACCAAAGAAATCGTAAAAATGGCGTCCGGCAGGATAATGCCGATCAGTTAAGGATCAGTTGACCGATCCAGTGGCTGTGTAAGAATCC
>NZ_JBQZXC010000045.1:0-27902 GCF_053555815.1 Shigella sp. SIG6
CATGCTAAGACCCATTGCCAGTGCAATTTTGGACACTTTCATTATTCATTCCCGTTGTTAACAAGCTTAAGAAATAAGCATTAAAGATTCAGTATTAATAATTACCCGAACGAGTCGACTTCAAATCGGTGATATTTTCCAATTCATTTAAATATGGAAACGGTATTTCCTTTATCGGTCACCGTCTGGTGATGTGGCTATTCTTATAGTTGCTGAGTTCGATGTCAACTTGTGTAAAAAAGGCGAAAGAAACGCATGCAAACCCATGATTAAAATATATTTTTTATTTCAACGAGCTTAGAAAAACCTCATTAATTAGAAAAATATCATTCAATGAATGTTTTTTTGGTCAATCCCTCCAGGTAATCCTGAAAAAAGAATAAAGAAAAGTTATAAGCACCAAAGGTTACACAAATGATAGTTATTTTAACCATGCATCCATGACTTATTGGGACTTTGATTTGGATTGGAGAAATTCACAAAAATATAACAGAGATATCAGGAGGGGAAATTCAAAAACCGTCAAAAGACCTATAGCGCCTAATAGCTTCTTGCTTTCACCGTCCAAAATGCATATACCATGCAGTTAAATAAAATGTAAAAAACAAGGTCACGGGAATAGGATTATTCTCCACCATCACAAACTAAAAATAACCATGCAATAATAATAATCATTTCTATTTTTCACATATTCCGCCGCAGGATGGTAGAAAAATCTCATAATACCAGCATCTCCCAACCTGTTACCGACAGAAAAGCTTACCGCCCTCACAGTAAGAAAAAATGACCTGTCTTAATGAATGATTAAATCGGCCCTTTTTTTACATATCTCATTGTTGCTTCGTTAAGATTTTCCATAAATGGGCTGACAGATTGAGAGGACAACCACAGCTATGGAAGGCACAGTGCAACGCTCTTCGGGATGATGATTGACAAAAAGGCTATGTATTGAACGGGTTAAAGGCAGTACATCAGCCTTTAACGCAACTCAGAGGCAAGGCGAAGGGATAGATGAGGCAGCAAATGAAAAACAGTAAAAATAGCGGAGATTACGTTGGAACTCACATCCTGCTCAGTGAGTCATAAAACATCTTAATTCAGAACGTTGAAAGCCCCCCCTGAGTAATAAAGGGGGCGGCCCTCACCGGTTCAATGATTCCGATAGCGCGTACCGTTGAACTCACGACATTTTCGGTTTAAACAGTGCCAACTTATCGGGCGGTAATGCCGGTGAATATAGGAATCCTTGTAACTTGCCAACACCACGCTCATATAGCCACGCGGCCTGCGCCTCGGTTTCCACACCTTCGGCGATAATCTCTTTCTTCAGCGTATTGGCCATCTCGATAAGGCTGGTCAGCAGGTGTTCTGCAGATTCGCCCTGACCTATTCTGTTCACAAAGACGCGATCAATTTTGATGATATCGACTGGGATCTCACTAAGATATTCCATATTTGCGTAACCGGTGCCAAAGTCGTCCAGCGCAAGGGCAATGCCTGCATCATGAATACGCTTAAGCTGGCATCGCATCTCATCGCTGTTATCAAAGGGTTCTCGCTCTGTGAGCTCTATAGTGAGAGTGATACTGCCCGGTGTAAAAGCATCAATAAACGTCAGGCACTCGGCAATAAATCCCGTTTCCATAATGTGTGACTGCGTAATATTGAAACTAATATGCCAACGCTTTCCGTCGCCTGTCAGAGGCGGTAAATCCCGGGATGCCCGCGCCATCAGGCTACGAGTCAATGGAATAACTAAATCTGAACGTTCTACTTCAGTGATAAAACTGCCGGGATAAATGACTTCCCCATCTGCTTTTACCCACCGAGCAAGTACTTCAACGCCAGCTATTTCACCTGTTGAGGCATCCATAATTGGCTGATACCACGGCACAATCTCATCTTTCCTCATTGCCTCGTAGATTTCATCATAGCGGCTCTTACGGCGAAATTTTATTTTCCACAGGCCGGTTGCCACAGCGGCCCCCAGAAGCACAGAAAGCAGTAAAGATAACGCACCATCATGAAAATAAAGCGTTAGAGGAACGGAAAGATCGCCAGGATATTCTATGGAAAAGGGATACAGGCCAGAATAAACTGCGTGTCTATTCCCTCCAGGTATCGCTTTCACCAGCGTGTTATCGCTGGTAAGAACAGTATTCCCTACGCGCAGCGACAGCGGCCTACGAAGATTCAGAAGTGTCATATTGTCAGCCACCCATTTAGTGGCGATACTCGCAGTTATGGCGTTGTCATTATCCGTTTTGCGTAGAATCATGACCGGCACACCAGGTGATATATAATCGTCTGTCGCCAGAATCAGCGTCTGGTTGTCGCCAGCGGAGATGAACTCCCGCACAGGATCTGCGCCCTCCCAGGACGAGCAGGACAAAAGATTCTGATTAAAAATGTTAATCACCCGGATATGTTCGTGACTAATGGTCAACCGGCCAAGTTCGGTTCTGAGCTGTGGGGTACATGGTTGCACACTCAGGGGATAAACCAGATCGATTGCGCCCTGGGCTTCGTCCAGCAGTCGTTCAGTAACCGAGACCGCCTCATGGGCAGCAGCGGCTGTTCTGCTCAGGTCTGTTTCAGCGACCTGATACCAGGTCAGCGCGGCCCCACCCGCAGCAATCGAAAGGCCGATCGCCAGAGTGAGCGCTAATCGGGAAAATTGTTGTAAGGGCATGTTTTGTACCGTTCCGTTACGCTTAATTAGTTATAGCAGTTCTTGCTTTTCAGCCGGACTAATAAATTCTTTTTTCTACAAAAAACGTCTGGGCAAAAAAAAGATTTCGCTGCTTAATATTTTGCCCATAAAATAATAACCCACCACAACAAAGATACTTACTCATACGACTTCTTATATACCCTCACTTTGAATTCTCACTGAAAAAAAGATATCCGTGACCGACAAAAGCCAGTATAACGTTCGGCTTGAATAATATTGACAGAAGGGAGTAGTATCTCTAAGGGTAAATTTATGACAAAGACCAGCTTAACATTATCGCAATGTCATATACAAAGATGAAGATGTTAGTTCCCGACACACATCACATCAGCCATGAACATAAGGCAGGTTGACAGGATATGTGCTTTTAAGCGTTATTAAGTTACAGTTAACTAATTTCCGGGAAGATTCATACCAAAAAGCAAACGAATTCTCCGCGCGATTGTAAATCATTTTATCCTGATTGGCAAAGTCAAAAATAAATAACGCGCCCTCATGACTATACCCACTCCCGGTTTCAAAATTCTCCCCTCCCCAGCTTTCCTGGGTGTGTTCGTATCTGTGTAATATTATTTCGATAGTTCCACGCCTAGGACATTTGAGATTAATTATTGAACTATCGAATGAAAAAGCATCCGCCACACTCGGTATAAAAATGATGAATAATAATATCACGACTCTCATGGCAAGCACTCCCCTGACATCACAAATAAACTGAGCAAATCAAATTTCATTTAGGAATAGCCATATTTACAACGTAATAAAAATAAGATAAAGGCATTGCCGCCAATAAAAAAACACCACCTGATACAGGTGGTGAAAATGTAAAAACAATCGTCTTAAATAGAGCAAGTTGATTCAATCCAGAGGGGGTGATTTTAAATTTTACAGATTAAAAATATATACCTTTTACGTTTCAAATAATTTCCTTTGGTTATTCTTTGTGTTTTTTATTTCAGTAATATATATTCTCTGAGAATAAATACACTATAAAATAACCACAACGGCAATAGCGTTAATTTGCTAACAAAACAGCGAGTTAACACCAGAATGTCGGATGCAGAACCGTACCAAAATGACTTAATAACGACATATACAAACGGCTGACGGGAAAACGTCATGGTTATTTCACAATTGACGCCAAATCCTGCGCACAAGCCCATGCACTCGACCACGCCCACTGGAAGTTATAGCCCCCCAGCCAGCCGGTAACGTCCATCACTTCGCCGATGAAGTACAGCCCAGGCACTTTGCGCGCTTCCATCGTCCGTGAAGAAAGTTCGTTGGTGTCCACGCCGCCGAGCGTCACTTCGGCAGTGCGATAGCCTTCAGTGCCGTTGGGTTGTACGCGCCAGTCGGTCAATGTGCTAATCAGTGCCTGTTGGTCACACACGTTGAGCTGTTTTAGCGAAACATCCGGGATTTGCCCGAGTTGCTGTAAGCGTTCAACCAACCGCTTCGGTAGATGAACCGCCAGTGTGTTTTTCAGGCTTTGATTCGGATGTGCGTTACGCTGCTCATTCAGGAAGGTTTCGAGGTCCACATCCGGTAGCAGATTGATACTGACAAATTCACCCGGTTGCCAGTAGCTTGAAATCTGCAACACCGCCGGTCCAGATAAGCCGCGGTGGGTGAAGAGTAAGTTCTCACGGAAAACGGTGCCGTTTTCAGCGGTAATCACGGAAGGCACCGCCACGCCCGCCAGCACCTGTAACTCTTCGAGCAACGGTTTATGCAGAGTGAATGGCACCAGACCCGCGCGGGTCGGCAGCACGTTAAGGCCAAATTGTTCGGCAATCTTATAACCAAACGGCGATGCGCCCAGCCCCGGCATTGACAGCCCACCGGTCGCGATGACCAGCTTTTCGCAACCGACAGTCATGCCGTTCAGATCAAGCGTGAAGCCTGTTTCATCCTTCGCCACACTCAGCACTTCGCTACGCAATCTGAAGGTTACATTGCCCTTCTCGCACTCATCCACCAGCATGTCGACAATCTGCTGCGCGGAGTCATCGCAGAAGAGTTGCCCTAACGTTTTCTCGTGCCAGGCGATACCGTGTTTATTGACCAGATCAATGAAATCCCACTGGGTAAAACGTGCGAGTGCAGACTTACAAAAATGCGGATTCTGGCTCAGATAAGCGCCTGGTTCGACATAAAGGTTGGTAAAGTTGCAGCGCCCACCGCCAGACATAAGGATTTTGCGCCCTAGTATTTTACCATTATCGATCAGCAGAACCCGGCGTCCTGCCTGACCTGCCAGCGCAGAACAGAACATACCCGCCGCACCAGCGCCTATAATAATGGCATCAAACCTTTCCACGTTGCGCTCCTCTTAGAAAAAACGGGCGTGAATTGTAAAGATTCCTCAGTGGTCGCACCAGCATCAATATTACTAAAAGGAAGTATTTGCCTGAATTATATAAGATAATTATTTTTTGAGTGAAATCCATACAGGAGGCAAATCAAAAAAAGTCTATATTTCACTTTGCCCGCGCCGCGAAAGTCACTGATAATGCGCCGCGTTCATGTCCTCAAAATGGCGTAACGTCCTATGCTACATTTGTTTGCTGGCCTGGATTTGCATACCGGGCTGTTATTATTGCTTGCACTGGCTTTTGTGCTGTTCTACGAAGCCATCAATGGTTTCCATGACACAGCCAACGCCGTGGCAACCGTTATCTATACCCGCGCGATGCGTTCTCAGCTCGCCGTGGTTATGGCTGCGGTGTTCAACTTTTTGGGTGTTTTGCTGGGTGGTCTGAGTGTTGCCTATGCCATTGTGCATATGCTGCCGACGGATCTGCTGCTTAATATGGGATCGTCTCATGGCCTTGCCATGGTGTTCTCTATGTTGCTGGCGGCGATTATCTGGAACCTGGGTACCTGGTACTTTGGTTTACCTGCATCCAGCTCTCATACGCTGATTGGCGCGATCATCGGGATTGGTTTAACCAATGCGTTGATGACCGGGACGTCAGTGGTGGATGCACTCAATATCCCGAAAGTATTAAGTATTTTCGGTTCTCTGATCGTTTCCCCTATTGTCGGCCTGGTGTTTGCTGGCGGTCTGATTTTCTTGCTGCGTCGCTACTGGAGCGGCACCAAGAAACGCGCCCGTATCCACCTGACCCCAGCGGAGCGTGAAAAGAAAGACGGCAAGAAAAAGCCGCCGTTCTGGACGCGTATCGCGCTGATCCTTTCCGCTATCGGCGTGGCGTTTTCGCACGGCGCGAACGATGGTCAGAAAGGCATTGGTCTGGTTATGTTGGTATTGATTGGCGTCGCGCCAGCAGGCTTCGTGGTGAACATGAATGCCACTGGCTACGAAATCACCCGTACCCGTGATGCCATCAACAACGTCGAAGCTTACTTTGAGCAGCATCCTGCGCTGCTCAAACAGGCTACCGGTGCTGATCAGTTAGTACCGGCTCCGGAAGCTGGCGCAACGCAACCTGCGGAGTTCCACTGCCATCCGTCGAATACCATTAACGCGCTCAACCGCCTGAAAGGTATGTTGACCACCGATGTGGAAAGCTACGACAAGCTGTCGCTTGATCAACGTAGCCAGATGCGCCGCATTATGCTGTGCGTTTCTGACACTATCGACAAAGTGGTGAAGATGCATGGTGTGAGTGCTGACGATCAGCGCCTGTTGAAGAAACTGAAGTCCGACATGCTTAGCACCATCGAGTATGCGCCGGTGTGGATCATCATGGCGGTCGCGCTGGCGTTAGGTATCGGTACGATGATTGGCTGGCGTCGTGTGGCAACGACTATCGGTGAGAAAATCGGTAAGAAAGGCATGACCTACGCTCAGGGGATGTCTGCCCAGATGACGGCGGCAGTGTCAATCGGCCTGGCGAGTTATACCGGGATGCCGGTTTCCACCACTCACGTACTCTCCTCTTCTGTCGCGGGGACGATGGTGGTAGATGGCGGCGGCTTACAGCGTAAAACCGTAACCAGTATTCTGATGGCCTGGGTGTTTACCCTTCCGGCTGCGGTACTACTTTCCGGCGGGCTGTACTGGCTCTCCTTGCAGTTCCTGTAATCGTACGCACCAAAACGAGCGGGTCAGTTTACTGGCCCGCTTTTTTTATGCGTTATTATTGCTGAAGTGCTTAATGCCAAATCATCAATGCAATCAGGCTGACTACCACCAGACCACACAATGCGCTAGTCAGAATAAACTGCCGACGCACCCGCTCACAGCGGCGAATAAACTCATCATCGTGATGATCGCGATAACGTTGGGCATAGATATACCAAACGAGACGCACCTGTTTGTTGGGTTGGCCATGTGAGGTAAAAAAGCCCCCTCCATCAACATATTGATAGAGCAATGGATCGCAGTTCCGCAGTACCACTAACAACGCGCGTAGTGATGAGAAATAGCGCGCCATGTTAACAATGCAAACGACACATAAAGCCCAAAATAATGCGACGGTGCTTATCATACCTCCTCCCCGGCGACCTGCCCGCGGAGTTCCACCCCGGGGCTACCGCTCCCGATACGCTGCCAATCAGTTAACACCAGGTCCTGGAGAAACCGCTTTTGTGGTGACCAACATCCGAGCGGCTCTATAGATAGTGTAGGAGATCAGGTTGTTTTTTTTCCAGAAGGTTAACCACTATCAATATATTCATGTCGAAAATTTGTTTATCTAACGGGTAAGCAAGGCGGATTGACGGATCATCCGGGTCGCTATAAGGTAAGGATGGTCTTAACACTGAATCTTTACGGCTGGGTTAGCCCCGCGCACGTAGTTCGCAGGACGCGGGTGACGTAACGGCACAAGAAACGCTAGCTGGCCAGTCATCGACAACTTTATGGAAGGAGTAACACTATGGCTTATAAACACATTCTCATCGCAGTCGATCTCTCCCCGGAAAGCAAAGTTCTGGTAGAGAAAGCAGTCTCTATGGCTCGCCCCTACAATGCGAAAGTTTCTCTGATCCACGTAGATGTAAACTACTCTGACCTATACACCGGGCTTATTGATGTGAATCTGGGTGATATGCAGAAACGCATCTCTGAAGAGACACATCATGCGCTGACCGAGCTTTCCACTAATGCAGGCTATCCAATCACTGAAACCCTGAGCGGCAGCGGCGACCTGGGCCAGGTTCTGGTCGATGCAATCAAGAAATACGATATGGATCTGGTGGTTTGTGGTCACCACCAGGACTTCTGGAGCAAACTGATGTCTTCCGCACGTCAGCTGATCAACACCGTTCACGTTGATATGCTGATTGTTCCGCTGCGCGACGAAGAAGAATAATCATCCCTCCACGACGTGTTCCTGAACGCCCGCATATGCGGGCGTTTTGCTTTTTGGCGCGCCTTGTTACCTGATGCAGCGTAAACCCCTTATCTGGCCTACGATCTGCGTACGCAATCAAAATCTCCTGCCAATACAAAATTTAACACCATCATATTTTCCATCATTAGTGTGATCAGCTGGTTATTTTCTGTTGTAATAGTGTATTAATCTATTCACCGCATCAATATTAAGAATCTCTGACAGATGTAAACTTTTTCGCGCGTTATCCCTTACGCGTTCATACTTTTCAGGATGGTATTGGAAGGTTAATAAATATTAATACAACAACACCCATGGGGATGCTGCAGCAACCTCGCCCATTTTTCATGATCTTTTTTGTCGAGTTATGGGAGCGATTCGGCTACTACGGCGTGCAGGGCGTACTGGCGGTTTTCTTCGTTAAACAGCTTGGATTCTCGCAAGAGCAGGCTTTTGTCACTTTTGGTGCTTTTGCTGCACTGGTCTATGGCCTCATTTCCATTGGCGGCTATGTCGGCGACCACCTGTTGGGGACCAAACGCACCATTGTTCTTGGAGCACTTGTGCTGGCGATTGGCTACTTCATGACCGGCATGTCGCTACTTAAGCCTGACCTGATTTTCATCGCCCTGGGGACTATCGCTGTCGGTAACGGCCTGTTTAAAGCTAACCCAGCCAGCTTGCTTTCGAAGTGCTATCCGCCGAAAGATCCGCGGCTTGATGGCGCATTCACCCTGTTCTATATGTCGATCAATATCGGCTCGTTGATAGCGTTATCGCTGGCCCCTGTGATCGCTGATAGATTCGGTTATTCAGTCACCTACAACCTGTGCGGGGCGGGGTTAATTATCGCATTACTGGTTTACATCGCCTGTCGTGGAATGGTGAAAGACATTGGTTCTGAACCCGACTTCAAGCCGATGAGCTTCAGCAAACTGTTGTACGTATTACTTGGCAGCGTGGTGATGATCTTCGTATGTGCATGGCTGATGCACAACGTAGAAGTCGCCAATCTGGTGCTGATTGTTCTCTCCATCGTCGTCACCATCATCTTCTTTCGTCAGGCATTCAAGCTGGATAAAACCGGGCGCAATAAAATGTTTGTCGCCTTTGTCCTGATGCTCGAAGCGGTGGTGTTTTACATTCTCTACGCCCAGATGCCAACATCGCTGAACTTCTTTGCCATCAACAACGTGCATCATGAAATTCTCGGTTTTTCCATCAACCCGGTCAGCTTCCAGGCGCTTAACCCGTTCTGGGTGGTACTCGCCAGCCCAATACTGGCAGGCATTTACACGCATCTGGGTAACAAAGGCAAAGACCTCTCGATGCCGATGAAATTTACTCTCGGCATGTTTATGTGCTCACTGGGCTTTTTGACGGCTGCTGCTGCGGGAATGTGGTTTGCGGATGACCAGGGGCTGACATCGCCATGGTTTATCGTGCTGGTGTATTTATTCTAGAGCCTGGGTGAATTGTTTATTAGCGCCCTTGGCCTGGCGATGATTGCTGCCCTGGTGCCGCAGCATTTGATGGGCTTTATTCTCGGGATGTGGTTCCTGACGCAGGCTGCCGCGTTCTTGCTGGGCGGCTATGTGGCAACATTTACCGCGGTGCCGGACAACATTACCGATCCGCTTGAGACGTTGCCCGTCTATACCAACGTGTTTGGTAAGATTGGTCTGGTCACGCTGGGCGTTGCAGTAGTGATGCTGTTGATGGTGCCGTGGCTGAAACGCATGATTGCGACGCCGGAAAGCCATTAATTATTCTTGCAGAAAGCAGGGTAGCGTTATTGCTACCCTGCTTTACTTTTACACTGGCGTACCTGCATAGATATCAAAGCGATGCCCTTTAGTCACAACCGCGTTTGGCGTGGCGACATTCGCCAGCGGTGGCGCGTAGTCCGGGCGCTTTACCACCACGCGTTTGGTCGCCAGCAAGCGTGCAGGCTCCAGTAATCCATCGGCATCAAGATCCGGCCCCACCAGCGACTGAAAGACACGCATCTCTTTTTTCACCAGCGCGCTTTTCTGCTTATGCGGGAACATCGGATCGAGATAGACCACCTGCGGGCGTGGGGTAATATCGGTTAGCGCCGTCAGGCTGGAGGCGTGAATTAACTGCAACCGCTCCTGCAACCAGCCGCCGATTTCCGCATCCGCATAACCACGCGCTAGGCCGTCGTCGAGTAGCGCGGCAACCACTGGATTACGCTCCAGCATCCGCACGCGGCAGCCGACTGAAGCCAGTACAAAGGCATCGCGCCCCAGCCCTGCGGTGGCGTCCACCACATCCGGCAAATAATCGCCTTTAATGCCCACCGCTTTCGCCACCGCCTCACCGCGACCACCGCCGAATTTGCGTCGGTGCGCCATCGCTCCGCCAACAAAATCAACAAAGATGCCGCCAAGTTTTGGCTCATCACGCTTGCGCAATTCCAGATGTTCCGGCGTTAACACCAGCGCCATCAGGTTGTCTTCATCGTGCTCCAGCCCCCAGCGGGCCGCCAGAACAGATAAGGCGCCGTCTCCGGCGCCTGTTTCATCAATTAAGCAGATTTTCACTGAATGATCAGCCCTTAATGCCGTAATGCTCCAGCATCGCATCCAGCTGCGGTTCACGACCACGGAAGCGTTTGAACAGATCCATCGGCTCTTCTGAACCGCCACGGCTCAGAATGTTGTCGAGGAACGACTGCCCGGTTTCACGGTTGAAAATGCCCTCTTCCTCAAAGCGCGAGAAAGCATCTGCCGCCAGTACGTCAGCCCACAGGTAGCTGTAGTAACCTGCCGCATAACCTCCGGCGAAAATATGGCTGAAAGCGTGCGGGAAACGGCCCCAGGACGGAGATGGCACCACGGCAACCAGTTTCTTGATTTCTGCCAGAGTTTCGAGGATTTTTGCCCCCTGATCCGGGCGGAACTCGGCATGAAGACGGAAATCAAACAGGCCGAACTCCAGCTGACGCAGAATAAACAGCGCCGCCTGGTAGTTCTTCGCCGCCAGCATTTTATCCAGCAACTCTTTCGGCAGCGGTTCGCCGGTTTCATAGTGACCAGAGATAAACGCCAGCGCCTCCGGCTCCCAGCACCAGTTTTCCATAAACTGACTCGGCAGTTCGACCGCATCCCACGGCACACCGCTGATACCGGAAACACCAGCGGTTTCGATGCGGGTCAGCATATGGTGCAGGCCGTGACCGAACTCGTGGAACAGGGTGATCACTTCGTCGTGAGTGAACAGCGCCGGTTTACCATTTACCGGGCGGTTGAAGTTACAAGTCAAATACGCGACCGGTTTTTGCAGAGAACCATCAGCTTTACGCATCTGGCCTACGCAGCCATCCATCCACGCCCCGCCGCGCTTGTTTTCACGGGCATACAGATCGAGGTAGAAGCTGCCGCGCAGTTCGTTATTTTCGTCATACAGTTCGAAGAAACGTACATCCGGATGCCAGACATCAACATCTTTACGCTCTTTAGCGGTGATGCCGTAAATACGTTTCACCACTTCAAACAGGCCGTTAACCGCTTTGTTTTCCGGGAAGTACGGACGCAGCTGCTCGTCGCTGATGCTGTAGAGGTGCTGTTTCTGTTTTTCGCTGTAGTAAGCGATATCCCACGGCTGCAACTCATCGACACCAAATTCGGCTTTAGCGAAGGCACGCAGTTGCTCCAGCTCTTTTTCGCCTTGCGGACGCGCGCGTTTTGCCAGATCGGTTAAGAAATCCAGCACCTGCTGCGGGTTTTCTGCCATTTTAGTGGCAAGGGATTTAAAGGCGTAGTTTTCAAAGCCCAGCAGTTGCGCCAGTTCGTGACGCAGCGCGAGGATCTCTTCCATCACCTTGCTGTTATCCCACTTACCGGCGTTCGGGCCTTGATCGGAGGCGCGGGTGCTGTAAGCGCGATACATCTCTTCGCGCAGAGCCTGGTTGTCGCAGTAGGTCATTACCGGCAGGTAGCTTGGGATATCCAGCGTCAGCAGGTAGCCTTCCAGCTCTTTCGCTTCGGCCTGGGCTTTTGCCGCAGCCAGCGCGCTTTCTGGCATCCCCGCCAGCCCCGCTTCGTCGGTAACGAGTTTGGTCCAGCCCATCGTCGCATCGAGGACGTTGTTGCTGTACTGGTTGCCCAGTTCAGAAAGACGGGTAGCAATTTCGCCGTAACGCTGCTGTTTCTCTTTCGGCAGACCTATGCCAGAGAGTTCAAAATCACGCAGGGCGTTATCAACCGCTTTCTTCTGCGCCGTGTTCAGCGTGGCGTAATGATCGCCATCGCGCAGGTCGCGGTACGCTTTATACAGCCCTTCATGTTGCCCTACCCAGGTGCTGTATTCCGACAGCAGCGGCAGGGTTTGTTCGTACGCTTCACGCAGTTCCGGGCTATTTTTCACCGAGTTCAGGTGGCTGACCGGGGAGAAGATACGCCCCAAAACATCGTCCACTTCCGCCAACGGCTGGCAGAGATTTTCCCAGGTGTACGGTGCCCCTTGCGCTACTACGCGCTCCACATTTTCGCGGCAGTCGTTCAATGCCTTAGTCACGGCTGGAACGACATGTTCCGGGAGAATTTTAGAAAACGGAGGCAATTCAAAGGGAGTCAGTAACGGATTCGTCATTAGCGCAGTCCTGGTTAAAGAGGTTAAGGAAGCGCTCAACAGGCGCTTTACATAATGTGTGTAGCATGGGGTTAAGTGTAGTGAATTTCAATGAGAAACGTTACGCTTTCGCGGCGGCGGCCTCTTTTCGGTATACTGTCCTGATAGGCTTTTGTGCGCCCCGAATACGGGCCAATTTTTACTTACCGGAACACCTTTACCCATGCTCAGTTATCGCCACAGCTTTCACGCTGGCAACCACGCCGACGTCCTTAAACATACCGTTCAGAGCCTGATCATCGAGTCGCTGAAAGAGAAAGATAAACCGTTTCTCTATCTCGACACCCACGCAGGGGCCGGGCGTTATCAGTTAGGTAGCGAACATGCCGAGCGTACCGGCGAATATCTCGAAGGTATCGCCCGTATCTGGCAGCAGGACGATTTGCCCGCAGAACTGGAGGCGTACATCAATGTGGTAAAACACTTCAACCGTAGCGGCCAGTTGCGTTACTACCCCGGTTCGCCGTTGATTGCTCGCCAGCTACTGCGCGAACAAGACAGCCTGCAACTGACCGAACTGCACCCGAGCGATTACCCGTTGCTGCGTTCTGGATTTCAGAAAGACAGCCGTGCACGCGTCGAAAAAGCCGACGGTTTCCAGCAACTTAAGGCCAAACTGCCGCCGGTTTCTTGCCGTGGTTTAATCCTTATCGACCCGCCGTATGAAATGAAAACCGACTATCAGGCGGTGGTCAGCGGGATAGCAGAAGGTTACAAACGTTTCGCCACTGGCACTTACGCATTGTGGTATCCGGTGGTGCTGCGCCAGCAAATTAAGCGCATGATCCACGACCTGGAAGCGACCGGCATTCGCAAAATTCTGCAAATTGAACTGGCGGTGCTGCCAGACAGCGATCGCCGTGGCATGACCGCTTCCGGCATGATTGTGATTAACCCGCCGTGGAAGCTGGAACAGCAGATGAATAACGTGCTGTCGTGGCTGCACAGCAAACTGGTTCCGGCAGGTACCGGGCACGCCACCGTAAGCTGGATCGTGCCGGAGTAATTGCAGCCATTGCTGGCACCTATTACGTCTCGCGCTACAATCGCGGTAATCAACGATAAGGACAATATGTCATGACTAAACACTATGATTACATCGCCATCGGCGGCGGCAGCGGCGGTATCGCCTCCATCAACCGCGCGGCTATGTACGGCCATAAATGCGCACTGATTGAAGCCAAAGAGCTGGGCGGCACCTGCGTGAACGTCGGCTGCGTGCCGAAAAAAGTGATGTGGCACGCGGCGCAAATCCGTGAAGCGATCCATATGTACGGCCCTGATTATGGTTTCGATACCACCATCAACAAGTTCAACTGGGAAACGTTGATCGCCAGCCGTACCGCCTATATCGACCGTATTCATACTTCCTATGAAAACGTGCTCGGTAAAAATAACGTTGATGTAATCAAAGGCTTTGCCCGCTTCGTTGATGCCAAAACGCTGGAAGTTAACGGCGAAACCATCACGGCCGATCATATTCTGATCGCCACCGGCGGTCGTCCGAGCCACCCGGATATTCCAGGCGTGGAATACGGTATTGATTCCGATGGCTTCTTCGCCCTTCCTGCTTTGCCAGAGCGCGTGGCGGTTGTTGGCGCGGGTTACATCGCCGTTGAGCTGGCTGGCGTGATTAACGGCCTCGGCGCGAAAACGCATCTGTTTGTGCGTAAACATGCGCCGCTGCGCAGCTTCGACCCGATGATCTCTGAAACGCTGGTCGAAGTGATGAACGCCGAAGGCCCACAGTTGCATACCAACGCCATCCCGAAAGCGGTAGTGAAAAATGCCGATGGTAGCCTGACGCTGGAGCTGGAAGATGGTCGCAGTGAAACGGTGGATTGCCTGATTTGGGCGATTGGTCGCGAGCCTGCCAATGACAACATCAACCTCGAAGCCGCTGGCGTTAAAACCAACGAAAAAGGCTATATCGTCGTCGATAAATATCAAAACACCAATATTGAAGGTATTTACGCGGTGGGCGATAACACGGGTGCAGTGGAACTGACACCGGTGGCAGTTGCAGCGGGTCGCCGTCTCTCTGAACGCCTGTTTAATAACAAGCCGGATGAGCATCTGGATTACAGCAACATTCCGACCGTGGTCTTCAGCCATCCGCCGATTGGTACTGTTGGTTTAACGGAACCGCAGGCGCGCGAGCAGTACGGCGACGATCAGGTGAAAGTGTATAAATCCTCTTTCACCGCGATGTATACCGCCGTCACCACTCACCGCCAGCCGTGCCGCATGAAGCTGGTGTGCGTTGGGCCAGAAGAGAAGATTATCGGTATTCACGGCATTGGCTTTGGTATGGACGAAATGTTGCAGGGCTTCGCGGTGGCGCTGAAGATGGGCGCAACCAAAAAAGACTTCGACAATACCGTCGCCATTCACCCAACGGCGGCAGAAGAGTTCGTGACCATGCGTTAAATGTTAAAGGGCTAAGAGTAGTGTGCTCTTAGCCCTTAATTACGTTTCCGCTATCAGTTCAGAAGCTGAAGCAGAAAGCGGATCAGTTCCAGCAGCGCAATTAACGCCCCAAGAACGATGATTGCTTTATCAATCACCCGTTTTCTCCATACGATGGAGTGAGAATGCATCCGCTTACTCATCCACTGTCTGTCACGGCGCATGCCTCATTGTTAGATGTGGGCAATCTCACTCCGGCCAGAGCATCAGTTAACGGCACCACCCGTACTTCTGACCAGGACTTTGAAAGCGTTTATGCGCATTGCCAGAGTGAAAATGCCTCAGAGCTAACTGGATAATCATACAGTGTAATTAGGCTAAATAACCAGCATAACCTTGCAATAGTTTCAGTATGGTATTAGCATTGATGCGTTAGATGATGGCATTCTCACTCCAGCCAGAGCCACCAACTCTGGGCTGAAGAGTAAAAAAACCGACGCGAAGTCGGTTTTTTTACGTCCGGATTCGGACAAGGCTTGGTACGGCAGCGACCCGATGAAAGTATATAAATCCTCTTTCACCACCATGTATAGCAAACTGTCCCTTCTCCAGCTGAAGAAATCGCTAACGCTTGCAATGTTAGCCACTGGCTAATAGTATTGAACCGTTAGATGTGGGCATTCTCACTCCAGCCAGAGCCACCAACTCAGGCTGAAGAGTAAAAAACCGACGCAAAGTCGGTTTTTTTACGTCCTGATTCAAACCGCCTTTCAAATGAATAGCCAACTCAAAATTCACACCTATTACCTTCCTCTGCACTTACACATTCGTTAAGTCATATATGTTTTTGACTTAGCCGCTTCGAAGAGAGACACTACCTGCAACAATCAGGAGCGCAATATGTCATTTCTGTTACCCATCCAATTGTTCAAAATTCTTGCTGATGAAACCCGTCTGGGCATCGTTTTACTGCTTAGCGAACTGGGAGAGTTATGCGTCTGCGATCTCTGCACTGCCCTCGATCAGTCGCAGCCCAAGATATCCCGCCATCTGGCATTGCTGCGTGAAAGCGGGCTATTGCTGGACCGCAAGCAAGGTAAGTGGGTTCATTACCGCTTATCGCCGCATATTCCAGCATGGGCGGCGAAAATTATTGATGAAGCCTGGCGATGTGAACAGGAAAAGATTCAGGCAATTGTCCGCAACCTGGCCAGACAAAACTGTTCCGGAGACAGTAAGAACATTTGCAGTTAAAAATTTAGCTAAACACATATGGATTTGCACATGTGTTTTATCCGGGAGGCATTATGTTACTGGCAGGCGCTATCTTTGTCCTGACCATCGTATTGGTTATCTGGCAGCCGAAAGGTTTAGGCATCGGCTGGAGTGCAACGCTCGGCGCGGTACTGGCGTTGGTTACGGGCGTGGTTCATCCGGGTGATATTCCGGTGGTGTGGAATATCGTCTGGAACGCGACGGCGGCGTTTATTGCCGTCATTATCATCAGCCTGCTGCTGGATGAGTCCGGCTTTTTTGAATGGGCAGCGCTGCACGTTTCACGCTGGGGCAATGGACGCGGTCGCTTGCTGTTTACCTGGATTGTCCTGCTCGGTGCCGCCGTTGCAGCCCTGTTTGCCAATGATGGCGCGGCGCTTATTTTGACGCCGATTGTCATCGCCATGCTGCTGGCTTTAGGATTCAGTAAAGGCACGACGCTGGCGTTCGTGATGGCGGCCGGATTCATTGCCGATACCGCCAGCCTGCCGCTTATTGTCTCCAACCTGGTGAATATCGTTTCCGCTGATTTCTTTGGCCTCGGCTTTCGCGAATACGCCTCGGTGATGGTGCCGGTGGATATCGCCGCGATTGTTGCCACGCTGGTGATGCTACATCTCTATTTTCGCAAAGATATTCCGCAGAACTACGATATGGCGCTGCTGAAATCTCCCGCAGAAGCGATCAAAGATCCTGCTACGTTCAAAACTGGCTGGGTTGTTTTACTGCTTCTGCTGGTGGGATTTTTCGTCCTGGAACCGCTCGGCATTCCGGTGAGCGCCATTGCAGCTGTGGGCGCACTGATATTATTTGTCGTCGCTAAACGCGGTCATGCGATTAATACGGGTAAAGTCCTGCGCGGTGCCCCCTGGCAGATTGTCATCTTCTCGCTCGGCATGTATCTGGTGGTTTATGGCCTGCGCAATGCCGGATTAACGGAATATCTTTCTGGCGTACTCAACGTGCTGGCGGATAACGGCCTGTGGGCCGCGACGCTCGGCACCGGATTCCTCACCGCCTTCCTCTCTTCTATTATGAACAATATGCCGACGGTACTGGTTGGCGCGTTGTCCATTGATGGCAGCACGGCATCTGGCGTTATCAAAGAAGCGATGGTTTATGCCAACGTGATTGGCTGCGATTTGGGGCCGAAAATTACCCCGATTGGTAGCCTGGCAACGCTGCTCTGGCTGCACGTACTTTCGCAGAAGAATATGACTATCAGCTGGGGATATTACTTCCGTACAGGGATTATCATGACCCTGCCTGTGCTGTTTGTGACGCTGGCTGCACTGGCGCTACGTCTCTCTTTCACTTTGTAATGAGATACTGATATGAGCAACATTACCATTTATCACAACCCGGCCTGCGGCACGTCGCGTAATACGCTGGAGATGATCCGCAACAGCGGCACAGAACCGACCATTATCCATTATCTGGAAACTCCGCCAACGCGCGATGAACTGGTCAAACTCATTGCCGATATGGGGATTTCCGTACGCGCGCTGCTGCGTAAAAACGTCGAACCGTATGAGGAGCTGGGCCTTGCGGAAGATAAATTTACTGACGATCGGTTAATCGACTTTATGCTTCAGCACCCGATTCTGATTAATCGCCCGATTGTGGTGACGCCGCTGGGAACTCGCCTGTGCCGCCCTTCAGAAGTGGTGCTGGAAATTCTGCCAGATGCGCAAAAAGGCGCATTCTCCAAGGAAGATGGCGAGAAAGTGGTTGATGAAGCGGGTAAGCGCCTGAAATAAAGCGGCGATATCCACTGCCGATAGTTGGTAAAGTGCGCTTTGTTTATGTCGGATGCGACGCTGACGCGTCTTATCCGACCTACAAAACCGTGCAAATTCAATATATGGCATGAAATATGTAGAGCGTAGCGCATCAGGCAATTTTGCTATTTACGCAGCACTCCTCGCGTAAGAATTCAATTATCGCTTCCAGCATTGCGTATTGCGAAACACACATCAGCGTCCGACTCTCACGGTTTTGTTTGACCAGTCCTACCGATACCAGTGCTGATATATGGTGGCTGAGTGTGGAGCCAGGTATCCCAAGCTGCTTTTGCAACTCACCGACCGGCAACCCTTGTTCCCCGGCTTTGACAAGATGTTTAAATATGAACAAACGGGTCGGGTGACCTAGCTCTTTCAGCGCTTTAGCGACTTCTTCCAACTGCATATGACACCCCTCTGTCTGGTTGATATTTCGATAATACCAGAAATATCTTGATCTGAATTTCATTTCGATTATTCTGGAAATATAGATTTATCCAATGAGGTTACGTATGAGTAGTTGGCTTGCGATGCTGCAAGATGCCGCAGAGATGTTTGTGTTTCTCGCCGTCGAGCTTTCGTTGCTGTTTATAGTGATTAGTGCCGGTGTCAGCCTGATAAGACAAAAGGTGCCAGACCATAAAATCCAGCAGATGATGGGGGCCAGAAAAGGGAGAGGCTATCTCCTGGCTGCTCTGTTGGGAGCCGTTACCCCGTTCTGTAGTTGCTCGACAATACCCATGTTACGTGGATTGTTGTCAGCGAAAGCCGGGTTTGGTCCGACTCTCACTTTTTTATTTGTTTCACCATTACTTAATCCCATTATCGTCGGACTAATGTGGATGACCTTTGGTTGGAAAGTCACCTTGTTGTACGCGATTATCGCAGCCGGCGTCTCCGTTCTTGCCAGTATTATCCTGGATTCTCTGGGGTTTGAACGTCATATCATTGCCAGTAAAAGCTCATCAGCAAATTGTTGTGCTCCAGCAAAAACTTCGCCGGGAACGACATATACGCCCATAAAAGTGAGTTGTTGTAGTCCAGCGGCTAAAGCCATTGAGAACCCCGTAGTTACCTGTTGCAGTACCAAAGCTGTAGTAAGTATTAATCCCATAAAACTAGCCACCAAAGATGCGTTGCAACAGTTTAAAGATGTACTGCCATATCTTTTGTTAGGAGTATTAATAGGATCTTTTATTTATGGCTTTATTCCCTCAGCGTGGATTGCCGCTCATGCAGGAGCAGATAATCCCTTCGCCATCCCATTAAGCGCCGTTGTCGGTATTCCGCTGTATATCCGGGCTGAGGCGGTTATCCCTCTGGCATCTGTTCTGATGACAAAAGGAATGGGTCTGGGAGCATTAATGGCATTAATCATCGGCAGTGCCGGCGCAAGCCTGACGGAAGTGATATTACTTAAATCAATGTTCAGAATGCCGATGATAGCTGCATTCCTGACGGTTATATTAGGTATGGCTATCTTGATGGGCTATTTGACTCAATTGCTATTTTAAATAGATGCCAGCAGTAAACTATAAGATGCATAGTTAGTGCCATATCCTTCTAAGTAGAAAATCATAGACAGGATAATCCTTAAAAATCACAAATGATTTAACTAATGCATTGAGAATGATGACGGCTCGGTCAACAAGTCATCAACAGACAATAACCACGTAATCATGCTTCTCTGACATTTTATCGGAGAAGCAATGACTCTTTGTCTCAGTACCCTCCTCCTTTTTAAAAGGCAGATTTCAGTCGCTAATACAACACATTTTTAAATACACTTTAACCTGGTTCATTATTACACATCTAAAACATCACAAAAATATTACTTCACACACTATCGGAGAACGTAATAACTTTTTAAAATGAGCGCTTTTTGATAGTTGTTAACGTTTTCCTTTACGATACTATCACTGCCCTTTTTTTATACACAAATATTACCGGATGGAAATGAAAGGGAATTTAAAGGTAATTATATCAGGAAGATATAACGCATTATATTTATTGTGTGTAGAAGAAAATCCATTCCTGTTCTAATTATCCAATTTAAAAACATTAGCATAAAACAGATGATGAATAAGGAATGTTATGTCAATTGACTTTACCCCAGGTATAATAAATACATATCACGGCGATATTTATAACTGCACAACAAATACCGATAATGTTAAAACGCCAGACACACCGAAGTGGCCTTGTGATAATTGGGAAGAACAACAAACCATTAATTCCACATTCTCTGGAGAAGGATACAACCCTGAACAATTTGATTTAGCGCAACAACAACTCCAACAAATTAATGCATGCCACACGAACACCACATATACAAATGCAGACTACTCAAAAGTTGTGGTTCAACTTGTAAGTCTTATTAATAACATTGAAACGATAAGTTCGACACCACTTACGCAACAGACACAATCAATACTTAATCAGATTCATAACATTAGATACGAAAAGGATAAGGATTCTGTATGTCAAATCATTGTTGTCGTTAATCCAGAACCCAACAATCCAATCATAACTAAAATTCTCGTAGAAGAAGGAATACCCGAAAGATTCAGTGTCCAAACCGTTTCTTCCGATAATAAAAATTTTGCTGGGCAACGAGCTGACTTACCAACTGATATAAGAGACATTCAAAGCTTGTACTTAAAAATGGCGAAGCTGTATATTGAGCACAGTAAAAATGAAAATAGGATGGAAGCCCTTGCTGGATGCGACTTTATTGATTTCAACATGACAGGGCAAGATATGTCCAAGCTAGTCCTAACCTTATCAAAATTTTATTTTGAAGATCTACTTAATATAAATTTCACTGACGCAAATTTATTTAACACTATTTTTTCACACAAGGAAAATCCCATCCCCAAACTACATAAATATGAACAACATCTTGACAAACAAATCAATGGCTTGTTTTCTACATTGTTAACTATTAATGACAACTCTTTACGCGCGAAAGCGGAAATTGCTTCGAGAATAATTGATTTCTTAGAGGCAAAGGTAGTGAATCTTTCATTTGATGACATATTAAAATATAAGCAAGAGTTCAAAAAAATATGTTATAAACAACTTCAAGAGTTTACAACACCCTCTCTATACAATAAAATTCAAAAATGGGCAACAATGTCTAAAAATGAATTCATAGCATTTCATTACGAGACACTTCAACCCGAAAAGATTTCATACCCCTTTTATTTAAAGAGAGATCTGCCTAATGAAAAAGATATAAATTATGGGGTGAAAATAGAAATACCATCTGGCAAAAGAATTCGCTTATCAAATCATTATCAGAATATAATACCATAATATTGATTATTAGCACTTTATAATCATTGAATAAAAATAGATTTTATGTAATTTTAAAACAAAGGGTTATATTATTGGGCGATGGATACTCATACCACGCCCCAAAATAACGGAATTGAACTAAACAGAAGGGATATAAACATCAGACAGGTTTACGTTACTATCAGGCATATCACCTCAGAATCAGATGAAAACTATAAAGAAATATCTATTATGGTTTTAATATTTGTTGATAAGGATAGTAACATGAACATGACAAAAGGTGCACTCATCCTCAGCCTTTCATTTTTGCTTGCCGCATGTAGTTCAATTCCGCAAAATATCAAAGGCAATAACCAACCTGATATTCAAAAAAGTTTTGTTGCTGTTCATAACCAGCCGGGGTTATATGTTGGTCAACAAGCGCGCTTTGGTGGGAAGGTTATCAACGTTATCAATGGCAAAACGGATACGTTGTTAGAAATCGCTGTATTACCGTTGGATAGCTATGCGAAGCCTGATATTGAAGCCAACTATCAGGGCCGACTGCTCGCCAGACAAAGCGGCTTCCTTGATCCAGTGAACTATCGTAATCACTTTGTTACCATCCTCGGTACCATTCAGGGTGAACAACCAGGCTTTATCAATAAAGTCCCGTATAACTTCCTGGAAGTGAATATGCAGGGCATCCAGGTGTGGCATTTGAGAGAAGTGGTTAATACCACCTATAACCTGTGGGATTACGGCTATGGTGCATTCTGGCCGGAACCGGGCTGGGGTGCGCCTTACTACACCAATGCGGTGAGTCAGGTAACACCTGAGCTGGTCAAATAACACCACCGAAAGATGCAGATGCTTTCTCAGCATCTGCATCATGTATTACATAAAATTAATATACAGTAAGCTAACTATTATTATTATAAGCCCTGTCCTGTTAATTACCTTTGGCAAACTGATTATAAAGTTAATGTCCGCACCAGGAGTCGGTTATGTTTCTTATAATTACCAGGGATACGATGTTCTTCACCGCGATGAAAAACATTCTGAGTAAAGGTAATGTCGTTCATATACAGAACGAAGAAGAGATCGACGTAATGTTGCATCAGAATGCCTTCGTCATTATTGATACATTAATGAATAATGTATTTCATTCTAATTTTCTCACTCAAATTGAACGATTAAAACCTGTCCATGTCATTGTTTTCTCCCCCTTTAATATTAAACGCTGTCTGGGGAAAGTACCGGTGACCTTTGTTCCGCGGACTATCACTATCATTGATTTTGTCGCACTCATCAATGGCAGTTACTGCTCTGTGCCTGAAGCGAATGTGTCACTTTCGCGCAAGCAACATCAGGTTCTGAGCTGCATTGCGAATCAAATGACAACTGAAGATATTCTGGAGAAACTGAAAATATCGCTAAAAACGTTCTACTGCCATAAACACAATATCATGATGATCCTCAATCTTAAGCGGATCAATGAGCTGGTACGCCATCAGCATATTGATTATCTGGTGTGAATTTCAGGCTTACGGTGAGTCTGGCTACGCTGCCACACAGATTAGCTAATTGAAACGCCTTTCACCCCTGCCATACCTTTTAATAATCGCAACAGGTCTTCTATCAACGTTGTGGCATGAAGCTGGATATCAATGGCGACCACTTCATGATCTTCATTTTCCTGCAACGAAACTAAATCAGTTTTTATTTTTTGCTGCTTAAACCAGTCGAGCATTGATACCGTATTACCGTTCACTAATGTCAGCTGTAAATGGTAATTTTTGTTCATCAGGCGGAAGGTTAATTGATGGAAGACTTCCAGCACCAACAAGGTCATCACTGAACCATAAATACCCAGTTCGTACATACCGCTGCCAATAACCATACCTATGCGGCGGTCACCCAGATATCCGCTGCCGTCGTCAGACCTACAATATTTTGGTTACGAACGAGAATGTTACCTGCACCGATAAACCCGACGCCCGTCACCACCTGAGCAGCAATACGGCTGGGGTCGAGTCCGACGTGATCTAAAGACAGCACGTCAGCAAAACCATATTTCGAAACAATCATAAACAGGGCGCTTCCCATGCCAATTAATACATGTGTGCGTAACCCTGCTCCTTTGCCGCGCATTTGCCTTTCCATGCCAATAGCGCCACAGGCAATTGCCGCGAGTATAAGACGTATAATAAATTCTGCTGTCATATAAAAATGCAAAAAGGAGCAGCAAGATGGCTCAACTTGCTACTCCTTTTTACTTGTACCTCATTAATTCGGCAAGTCATTAGATGCTTGATTTTTGAAGGTATACAAATTTTTCTGCGGGTTTTTCTTACAGTATTCGATCACTTTAGGAATTTGAGTGAGATCGGTTTCATTTAAAGTAACGGTATCGCCACCTTTATATACTGTTTCTTCATGCAGCATCCACCATGCAACCGGGGTCATTGCTTTTGGATTCAGATCAATAAATTCCTGGCAGGTCATATCTTTAGCGGATTCATTGGCTGCCAGCGCAGATTGTGTGTTCACCAGTGACAAAGCCGCTACAGCGCCCATAAAAATAAACGCTTTACGGAGAGATGAAATATTCATTTTGTAACCCATTCAATATAGAGATTATATATGAACAGGAGGAATAGCTGCTTTTAAAGAAGATATTCCGGCCTGTTCAATATGCAAGGAAGTACGATGTAACGCATTCCCGGAATTACATATCTTTCTTAATTTTGTCCCATTCGCCTTTAACTTTATCTTTAAAGTTGGCTTGTTTATCCTGAGTACAAGCCTGAACGATAGCTGGGGTTACGGTTGCAATACCCTGAACATCTAAAACCGCATCTTCTGGTTTATCTTTGTTGTTCAGCGCTTCAGCAAAACCAACTGCAGTTGGCTGGAAGGATTCGTCCACAGCCAGGAAATCTTCACAGGTCCATGAGTTGACCGGTTTTTTGTTATCAGCTGCTTTTTGCGCATCCGCTGCATTGCTCACAACTGGCAGAAGAAGCAGACCACCAAGAATAACGCCTAATACTTTTTTCATCGTAATATCCTCAACTATAAAGTGAAAGAGCCGTCACGAATCAATTTCGACACTGAGGTTATAACCTGGTTTTCTGTATATGTCATGTTGATGGAAAATATCAAAATCAGATATTTTTATTTTAATACAATGAGTTACAGATGCATCAGATACTGCAATTAGGAAATTTTTATTAAATCGACTGCATTCTTAGACGCGTTTTTGGCATAGATTGATAGCAGGGGATTTTCTTCTTAATTTTATAGGGTGGTTCTATGTTATATATAGATAAGGCAACAATTTTGAAGTTTGATCTGGAGATGCTGAAAAAGCATCGCAGAGCAATCCAGTTTATTGCCGTGCTGCTGTTTATCGTCGGGTTGCTGTGTATCAGTTTCCCGTTCGTCTCTGGCGATATTTTAAGCACAGTAGTGGGTGCATTATTAATCTGCTCGGGTATTGCGCTTATTGTCGGGTTATTCAGCAACCGCAGTCATAATTTCTGGCCGGTATTATCCGGTTTCCTCGTCGCAGTCGCCTATTTATTGATCGGCTATTTCTTCATCCGCGCACCGGAGCTGGGCATTTTTGCCATTGCGGCATTTATTGCCGGTTTGTTCTGTGTTGCAGGGGTTATTCGCCTGATGAGTTGGTATCGTCAGCGTTCAATGAAAGGCAGCTGGCTACAGCTCGTTATTGGTGTGCTGGATATCGTCATTGCCTGGATATTCCTTGGTGCAACGCCGATGGTGTCTGTAACGCTGGTTTCCACACTGGTGGGAATTGAACTGATATTTAGCGCCGCCAGCCTGTTCAGCTTCGCCAGTTTGTTCGTTAAGCAGCAATAATTACCCCGGTTGTCACCCGGATCATAGTCACTTGATGTGACTATGATCCGATTAATACTCTCTCCGCTACGCAGTGTTGTAGATCAATTGCGCACTATCATTGAAATAATTACCTGCTAGTGATTATTTCAACCTACTGAATTTCATCTAATTTTTTTCACTCCATGGCAAATTAGCCATTTCAAACATTATCATGGCTGATATTTTCCGTAGTCAGGTTTAATGTTTTAAAAGTGCTGTGGGAAAGTGAACAAAGAGTTCCGTAAGCGTTGATGCTATGGGCGGTTAAATAAGTAATCCGGGTTCATTTTTTTGCAACTGGCGTTGATTACATTGCATAAATATCCGTGTCTCCAGACGCTATATAAAAACCTGAAGACATGAATGCGTTATTTACTCAGGTAATTTCAATGCGTTAAAAGAAAGCTGGCAATCCAATTGCCAGCTTAAGTCGAAACAAGGAGACTCGATATTTAAATCGGATTACATTTTAACTTTAGTAATATTCTTCAGAGATCACAAACTGGTTATTGATAACTTATTCTTGGGCAGTAATCCGCAAACGTTAACTTTTTGTTTACTATTTACAAGCTGATAACAACCAGGAATCTTACTTAGGATCAATATATGGAGTGCGTGATGGATAAATCTGAAGTATTGATTAGTGTTAATAGACGTATTAGTTCACGAAGGGCAAAGTTCTTATAGGCGTTTACTATATTGAACAACGATTCGGACAAGGATGTAAATAATGAAAAGGATGACATGTTCGAAACGATAACGGCTAAGGAGCAAGTTATGATTTTTCTCATGACGAAAGATTCTTTTCTTTTACAGGGCTTTTGGCAGTTGAAAGATAATCACGAAATGATAAAAATCAATTCCCTGTCAGAGATCAAAAAAGTAGGCAATAAACCCTTCAAGGTTATCATTGATACCTATCACAATCATATCCTTGATGAAGAAGCGATTAAATTTCTGGAGAAATTAGATGCCGAGAGAATTATTGTTTTGGCACCTTATCACATCAGTAAACTAAAAGCTAAAGCGCCTATTTATTTTGTTAGCCGCAAAGAAAGTATCAAAAATCTTCTTGAGATTACTTATGGTAAACACTTGCCCCATAAGAATTCACAATTATGTTTTTCACATAATCAGTTCAAAATTATGCAACTGATTCTGAAAAATAAAAATGAAAGCAATATCACGTCGACGCTCAATATTTCGCAACAAACATTAAAGATTCAGAAATTCAACATTATGTACAAGCTGAAACTAAGACGTATGAGCGACATCGTCACCCTGGGTATCACATCTTATTTTTAGTCAGGACATAAGCAACTGAAATTGATGGCTGGCATGACGAGGGATGCAGATGCTGATTTCATTACCCCCGGTGATTACTAAAGGAGAGGCTAAAACGACTTGATTCCCCTGGTATGTGTATCCACCAGTAGAACCCTTCGTTGCCCGAATGCTGGCAGGAACTGTTGGCAGAACGGCAACATTTTTTTGTCGTTGACCTCACCATGTCGATCACTGTGCCTGTATCCCACCTTACTGGCTGACAACCCCACTATGCCGCTGGTCTGTAAATCCCTCATATCTCTCCTCGCGCGCAATTTAAAGAACCGTTATTTCTCAAGAATTTTCAGGGACTAAAATGAACAGAAGAAGAAAGCTGTTAATACCGTTGTTATTCTGCGGCGCGATGCTCACCGCCTGCGATGACAAATCGGCGGAAAACGCCGCCGCCATGACGCCTGAGGTCGGTGTCGTCACACTCTCCCCTGGTTCGGTCAATGTGTTGAGCGAATTGCCCGGTAGAACCGTTCCTTATGAAGTTGCCGAGATACGTCCCCAGGTGGGCGGTATTATCATTAAACGCAACTTTATCGAAGGCGATAAAGTGAACCAGGGCGATTCGCTGTATCAGATTGATCCTGCACCTTTACAGGCCGAGCTAAACTCCGCCAAAGGCTCGCTGGCGAAAGCGCTCTCTACCGCCAGCAATGCCCGCATCACCTTTAACCGCCAGGCATCGTTGCTGAAGACCAACTACGTTAGCCGTCAGGATTACGACACCGCGCGCACCCAGCTGAATGAAGCAGAAGCCAATGTCACCGTCGCCAAAGCGGCTGTTGAACAGGCGACGATCAATCTGCAATACGCGAATGTCACCTCGCCAATTACGGGCGTCAGCGGGAAATCGTCGGTGACCGTCGGCGCACTCGTTACCGCTAATCAGGCAGATTCGCTGGTTACCGTACAACGTCTGGACCCGATTTATGTCGATCTCACGCAGTCGGTGCAAGATTTCTTACGCATGAAAGAAGAGGTCGCCAGTGGGCAAATCAAACAGGTTCAGGGCAGTACGCCAGTACAGCTCAATCTGGAAAATGGTAAACGTTACAGCCAGACCGGCACGCTGAAATTCTCCGACCCGACGGTTGATGAAACCACGGGCTCCGTGACGTTACGGGCGATTTTCCCCAACCCAAATGGTGACTTGCTGCCTGGCATGTATGTCACGGCATTAGTGGATGAAGGTAGCCGCCAGAATGTATT
>NZ_JBQZXC010000046.1:0-27538 GCF_053555815.1 Shigella sp. SIG6
TTTACAGCCCCGTCCGGGCTGTATGTTTTCACCAGCTTATCCAGTGATCGTTTTGAAAATGGCTGCATTGGATCACGTGGCTGCAAAAATACATAATCCCTGTTGCACTCAGGAACTGAATCACGCCAGGCTTTCTGCTCGTCGATAATCCGCCGGATCTCAGGGCGTTATCGGCAGGCGGAAAGCCTTTTGTGTTTTCATAGCCCCTCGCATGCCGATAACCCCTTCCGGATAAACAATTTCACCAGCCTCCTCGTAAACGTAGTCCCAGCGCAGGTTATGGACATTAATCGGACGAACACCAGTGATGATCATGAAGCGAACAGCATTCTTCTGGTGTACAGAGGTGCAGGCAGCAACATTGAGCCAGAGTCGGGCGATTGATTCAATATCGGTAAAAAGCCGTGTGGGGGTAGGTTTCTGTACGCGGGAGGAAACATAATCATCTGGCAGACTGGCGGCAACATTGCGGCCGTTGCAAAGAGTAGGTGCGCAGAACTTCCAGAACCGACGGAGCTCGGCAAACAACTCCAGGGCGTTATTGTTCGAGCGAGTGGCGATCCACTCGTCCAGCACTTCCACCAGCCGATTGTATGTTACGTCGCTGAACACCTCACGCTCGCCGAACGTTGCTTTAATCCGGTCGATACGCACCCCGTAGGTTGTGAAACTGTCCGGGCTCAGCTTCTGCCGGGCTACTTTGGCTTTGAGGTCATCCCGGTACATTTCCAGCGCTGCATGTACGGACTCTGCCCGCAGTCCACCGTCAGCCATACCTAGTGCTTTTTCGCGCGCCAGCTGGATAGCGAGCTCCGGCCACTCGCCGAGCTTTTTACCTTTGAGGCCCATCTTTTTTGGAAACTCGGCGTAAAATGTAACCTTACCGGCTTTGCTGAAATCGATACGGAGATAGTTCTCTTTTTCGTATTTGGAACGGCGAGCCACGCCGGAAGCAGCGAGGATGATTTTGGCGGCAGCAACACAGATTTTCATGTGTGCGCTGGTATAGGGGGGTTTACAGGCGTCCCATTTTTCAGATGCGGCTAAAACATCGTCATTATTGGGGCTATCCGGATTATGTGTTACAGTGCGCGGCATTCTCAATCCTTATCTGCGTAGGCGCAGAAAACAAGCTCACACATACAAGTCTTTTCTACGGGACAAAATGCAATGTGTTGCGGTTTTGTGTTGCTGGGCTGAGTTTATCAAGGTTAAATACACTGGATCAACATACAGTAAGTTAATGACAGTAAAGCATACAAACTCGATACAACTTACTGATTTTAAAATAATTTAACGGTAATCCATTGAAATGTCTTTACTAATTACTAAACGCTGTATTAATTGTGATATGTGTGAACCCGAATGCCCGAATGAGGCGATTTCAATGAGAGATCATATCTACGAAATTAACAGCGATAAGTGTACCGAATGCGTAGGGCACTACGAGACACCAACCTGCCAGAAGGTGTGCCCGATCCCCAATACTATTGTGAAAGATCCGGCGCATGTCGAGACAGAAGAACAGTTGTGGGATAAATTTGTGCTGATGCACCACGCGGATAAAATTTAATATTCTACTCTGGAAGTAGAGTATTAATTATATTACTGGGAAGCCTTAACGCCATTATATTTATTTAATTGATGACATTAGCATAATCATTCACTAAGTTAATTTATATAGTATCTGCCAAGACACTTATTTATAGTTATTAAAGGCGCGTCCGATTGGTTCACCGGACGCACCTTAAGTACGTTTCCTTGTGTTATAAGAACAGAAGGATCAGCTGTAAAACAGCAATGATGATTTTGATGACCCGTTTAATCAGGTATCGGCAATCAGTCATTCGTTTTTCCTTAAACAAGGAATGCAGCCATTCAGATTAGCCCTTACATCTCCCCAAAACTGAACGTGCGAGTTATTGAGGGTGCATGCTGCACTCCACACCAGAGCTTTGACGGCACCACTCGTTTCAATGGGGGAATTCTGTGGCATGGTGTAAAGCACAGCAAAATCTTCAATAACGAAGCCAATTTTAATGTACTTACGAATTGGCGGTCACGTTAATCTTTCCATCAATATTGCTTTCTTCGTAAAGGCTCGAGTTTTTATGCTAAAGATTGCAAGTTGCTTGTAAAAGATAAGTACACTGATCCATAATCGCTGTTGTTGAGGGTGCATGCTGCACAAAATTAAAGTTAAAAAGTAAAACCCCCGTTCCTTACCAGTTCGGGGGTTTTACTTTTTAAAGAGAACGGTATTATTTTAACTTTCAATAATTACCGTGGCACAAGCATAGTGGCGTTCATCTGCCAGCGTTACATGCATATTTACAACGCCGAGCTTTTCCGCCAGTTTTAATGCCTCACCCCATAGCCGTAGCCGTGGTTTGCCGAGCTCATCATTGAATACTTCAAATTGATTAAACGCCAGACCATTGCGGATCCCGGTGCCAAACGCTTTTGCTGCGGCTTCTTTCACAGCAAAACGCTTCGCCAGAAAACGCACCGGCTGGTGGTGCGTTTTCCAGATTGCCCATTCGTTATCGCTTAATACGCGGCGTGCCAGGCGCTCACCGGATCGGGCGATCACTGCTTCTATGCGAGCGATCTCTACGATATCCGTGCCTAAACCTAATATTGCCATTAGCCACGCGCTTCCAGCATCAGACGCTTCATTTCTGCCACCGCATCTTTCAGTCCGGTCATCACTGCACGGCCAATAATGGCATGACCGATATTCAGTTCATGCATCTCAGGGATGGCGGCAATGGCTTTCACGTTGTGATAGGTCAGACCGTGTCCGGCGTTAACTTTCAGACCGAGACTAGCGGCAAAGGTCGCGGCTTTGGCGATACGCACCAGCTCTTGCGCCTGTTCGGCGTCAGTTTTGGCATCAGCATAGCAACCGGTGTGGATCTCGATAAACGGTGCGCCAACCTCTGCCGCAGCTTTGATCTGCTCTTCATCGGCGTCGATAAACAGAGAAACCTGAATCCCGGCATCTGCCAGACGTTTGCAGGCATCGCGTATTTTTTCACGCTGCCCTGCAACGTCCAGGCCGCCTTCGGTTGTTACTTCCTGACGCTTTTCCGGTACCAAGCAGCAAAAATGTGGCTTCGTCTCAACGGCGATCGCCAGCATCTCTTCGGTCACTGCCATCTCCAGATTCATTCGGGTATCCAGCGTCTGCCGCAGGATGCGCACATCGCGGTCAGTAATGTGGCGGCGATCTTCACGTAAATGCACGGTAATGCCGTCCGCTCCCGCCTGCTCGGCAATAAACGCCGCCTGCACCGGATCCGGGTAAGCAGTACCGCGTGCGTTACGCAGCGTTGCAATATGGTCAATGTTGACGCCTAACAGTAATTCAGCCATGACAATCCTCATCATTCATAATGTGTTTTCACCGTTCGCTTAGGCATAAACTGCCGGAACAGTTCCCTGCTCTTTAATGGTTTACCGCCAAGATACGGCTTAAGCGCCATTCGGGTAAAGCGTTTCGCGGCGCGTAGTGTGTCTGCGTCAGGAAATTCCCGCGCGTTTAACGCTTTTAACTGCCTTCCGGTGAACGTTTTATTGTCGATAACGACGCTTGTGATAAACCCTTTTTCTTCGCGATAACGATACGTCATGGTGTCATCTACCGGCTCGCCGCTACCCGCGCAATGGGTAAAATTGACGCCATAGCCCAGATGCCCGAGTAGTGCCAGTTCAAAGCGGCGCAGCGCGGGTTCTGGCGTACCAGTGGCACCTGCAAGAGACTGAATGCAGTGCAAGTAATCGAAAAAGAGTTCAGAGAAGCGCGTCTCGTATTCCAGTACGCGGGAGAGAAGTTCGTTGATGTACAGACCGCTGTAAAGCGTGATACCGCTTAATGGCAGCGCCAGTGAGACAGCTTCAGCACTGCGCAGCGTTTTGACTTCGCCACGCCCGCCAAAACGTAGCAAGAGAGGGGTGAAAGGCTGTAATGCACCTTTCAGAGTAGAGCGTTTAGAGCGTGCGCCTTTGGCAACCAGACGCACGCGACCCGATTCCTCTGTGAAGACGTCCAGCATCAGGCTGGTTTCGCTCCACGGGCGACTATGCAGGACAAATGCGCGCTGCCAGCCTTCCATCGGAGTGACTCTTAAAGATCGTCAACATAACCGAGACTGCGCAGTGCGCGTTCGTCGTCGGCCCAACCTGATTTCACTTTTACCCACAGTTCAAGGTGGACAGGCGCTTCGAACATTTCCTGCATGTCTTTACGCGCTTCAATCCCGATGGTTTTGATCTTGGCCCCTTTGTTGCCAATAACCATCTTCTTCTGCCCTTCACGCTCAACGAGAATCAAACCGTTGATGTCATAACCGCCGCGTTCGTTAGAGACGAAACATTCGATCTCCACGGTCACGGAGTACGGCAGTTCAGCGCCAAGGAAACGCATCAGTTTTTCGCGGATGATTTCAGACGCCATAAAACGCTGTGAGCGATCGGTGATGTAATCTTCCGGGAAGTGATGAGTCGCTTCAGGCAGATGCTTACGCACGATTGCCGCAATAGTGTCAACATTCAGCCCGGTTTCGGCAGAGATTGGCACGATATCGAGGAAGTTCATCTGGCTTGCCAAGAACTGCAGGTGCGGCAGCAGATCGGCTTTCTCCTGCACGTTGTCCACTTTGTTCACCGCGAGGATTACCGGCGCTTTGCCTTCGCGCAGTTTGTTGAGCACCATTTCGTCGTCCGGCGTCCAGCGGGTGCCTTCAACGACAAAAATCACCAGCTCAACATCGCCAATAGAGCTGCTCGCCGCTTTGTTCATCAGGCGGTTAATGGCGCGTTTTTCTTCCATATGCAGGCCCGGTGTATCGACGTAGATCGCCTGATACGCGCCTTCAGTATGGATCCCCACAATGCGGTGACGAGTTGTCTGCGCCTTGCGGGAGGTGATGGAGATTTTCTGCCCCAGCAGTTTGTTCAACAATGTGGATTTGCCAACGTTCGGACGTCCGACGATGGCAATAAATCCGCAGTAACTTTTATCGATGCTCATTCCAGCTCCAGTTTTTTCAACGCCTGTTCGGCGGCAGCCTGCTCAGCCTTACGACGGCTTGAACCTGTGCCAACCACCGGTTCACTCAGGCCGCTGACCTGGCAGTGGATAGTAAATTCCTGATCGTGCGCTTCGCCACGTACCTGGACTACCAGATAAGTCGGCAGCGGCAGATGGCGACCCTGCAAATATTCTTGCAAGCGCGTTTTCGGATCTTTTTGTTTATCGCCTGGGCTAATTTCGTCCAGACGAGTTTGATACCAGTTAAGGATTAATTTCTCGACGGTTTGAATATCACTGTCGAGGAATACGCCACCAATTAATGCTTCGACGGTGTCGGCGAGAATTGACTCACGACGAAATCCACCGCTTTTAAGTTCACCTGGCCCTAAACGTAAGCACTCGCCTAACTCAAATTCGCGCGCCAGTTCCGCCAGCGTATTGCCACGGACCAGCGTGGCGCGCATCCGGCTCATATCGCCTTCATCCACACGAGGGAAACGGTGATAAAGCGCATTGGCGATAACGTAGCTCAGAATAGAGTCGCCTAAAAATTCTAAACGCTCGTTATGTTTGCTGCTGGCACTACGATGAGTTAATGCCTGCTGCAACAGTTCCTGATGATTAAAAGTGTAGCCCAGCTTCCGTTGAAGCCGATTAATTACGATGGGGTTCATGCGATACCAATAAATAAATGCGTCAACAATTCAGCACACGAAACAGACCTGATATACATGGCTCTGCTAACTGCTTCGCTGCAGTTTCAGTTTAGCGGTATATGGGGACCAACGCTGTTTCGTGTGCCGTGGCAACCTGGAGGTGCCAACCTTAAATTTCGGGGGAATATTCTATACACAACGACGGGGGATGTCGTTAGCCACGGGAGATTTATCTCATAAATAATTCACGTTGTCGCCATAACGGCGACAACGTGAACGAAGATGGCTATTAATGGATGCCGCCAATGCGACTTAAGCGCACACCAGTCGGCCATTCGCCTTCTTGCTTATCGAAGCTCATCCAGATAGCCGTGGCCCGACCGACCAGATTCGCTTCAGGCACAAAGCCCCAGTAACGGCTGTCCGCGCTGTTGTCGCGGTTGTCGCCCATCATGAAGTATTGTCCCGGCGGAACAATCCAGGTTGCCAGTTGTTGCCCTGGCTGCTGGTAATACATCCCCACCTGGTCCTGCGCAATCGGCACTGTCAGAATTCGGTGCGTCACATCACCCAGTGTCTCTTTACGCTCGGAAAGACGAATTCCATTTTCTTTGGTTTCGTTTTTCGGCACTTCAAAGAATCCGCTGGTCGCTTCCCCACCATTACGGCGTGAGAAGGTCTGAACGAAATCGCTCGGTTCCACGTTTGAGTAGGTGACCGGCAGCGCGTTTTCACACGCCTGGCCGGAACTGCATCCCGGTTGAATCGTCAGCTCTTTTGAGACCGGATCGTAAGTGACTTTATCGCCCGGTAAACCCACCGCGCGCTTGATGTAATCAAGCTTTGGATCTTCCGGATATTTAAAGACCACGATATCGCCGCGTTTCGGATGACCGGTTTCGATCAGCGTTTTCTGGTAGATAGGATCTTTAATGCCATAAGCAAACTTCTCTACCAGAATAAAATCACCGATTAACAGAGTCGGCATCATCGAACCTGACGGGATCTGGAACGGTTCATAAATAAACGAACGTACAATCAATACGATAGCCAGCACCGGAAAAACAGAAGCTCCGGTTTCCAGCCAGCCAGGCTTCGGTGCAACCTTTTTCAACGTTGCTTTATCCAGTGAGTCACCGGCAGCCGCCTGCGCCGCTGCCTGACGTTCCCGCCGTTTAGGTGCGAAAAAGAATTTATCCACGCACCATAAAATGCCCGTCACCAGTGTGGCAATCACCAGAATCAGGGCAAACATATTCGCCATGCCAACTCCTAAGGGTTATTTGTTGTCTTTGCCGACGTGCAGAATGGCGAGGAACGCTTCCTGCGGCAGCTCAACGTTACCGATCTGCTTCATGCGTTTCTTACCTTCTTTCTGCTTCTGCAGCAGCTTTTTCTTACGGCTGATATCGCCGCCATAACATTTAGCCAGTACGTTTTTACGCAGCTGTTTCACGGTGGATCGCGCAATAATGTGCGTACCAATCGCTGCCTGAATGGCGATATCAAACTGCTGGCGTGGGATCAGATCTTTCATCTTCTCCACCAACTCGCGACCGCGGTTTTGCGAATTATCACGGTGGGTGATCAACGCCAACGCATCAACACGTTCACCGTTGATTAATACGTCTACACGTACCATGTCGGACGCCTGGAAGCGTTTGAAGTTGTAATCCAGAGACGCATAACCACGCGAGGTAGATTTCAGGCGATCGAAGAAGTCGAGCACCACTTCCGCCATCGGGATCTCGTACGTCAGCGCCACCTGATTACCGTGGTAAACCATATTGGTCTGCACGCCGCGTTTTTCTACGCACAGCGTAATAACGTTGCCGAGATATGCCTGCGGCAGCAGCATGTGACACTCTGCAATCGGCTCGCGCAGTTCGTAAATGTTATTTACCGCAGGCAGCTTGGATGGGCTGTCGACGTAGATAACTTCCCTTGACGTGGTTTCAACTTCATACACTACGGTCGGCGCAGTGGTGATCAGATCCAGATCGTATTCACGTTCCAGACGCTCCTGGATGATCTCCATGTGCAGCAGGCCAAGGAAGCCGCAGCGGAAACCAAAGCCCAGCGCGCTGGAGCTTTCCGGCTCATAGAACAGTGAGGCATCGTTCAGGCTGAGTTTACCCAGCGCGTCACGGAAGGCTTCATAGTCGTCGGAACTTACCGGGAACAGACCGGCGTATACCTGCGGTTTGACTTTCTTAAAGCCAGGCAGCGCCTTTTCTGCCGGATTACGCGCCAGCGTTAAGGTATCGCCGACTGGAGCGCCGTGGATATCTTTAATCGCACATACGAGCCAGCCTACTTCGCCACATTTCAGTTCAGTGCGGTCAACCTGTTTCGGCGTGAAGATGCCCAGACGGTCGGCGTTATAGGTCTGCCCGGTACTCATGACTTTCACTTTGTCGCCCTTACGCAGGGTGCCGTTTTTAATACGGATAAGTGAAACAACGCCCAGGTAGTTGTCGAACCAGGAGTCGATAATTAGTGCCTGCAACGGGCCTTCCGGATCGCCTTCCGGCGGCGGAATGTCGCGCACCAGACGTTCGAGAACGTCCTGCACGCCAACGCCGGTTTTCGCAGAACAGCGCACTGCATCGGTGGCGTCGATGCCGACGATATCTTCAATTTCTTCCGCCACGCGTTCAGGATCGGCTGCCGGCAGGTCAATCTTGTTCAGTACCGGCACCACTTCGAGATCCATTTCCATGGCGGTGTAGCAGTTTGCCAAGGTTTGCGCTTCTACGCCCTGCCCGGCGTCGACCACCAGCAATGCACCTTCACAGGCAGCCAGCGAACGGGAAACTTCATAGGAGAAGTCTACGTGGCCCGGGGTGTCGATAAAGTTAAGCTGATAGGTTTCGCCGTCAGACGCTTTGTAGTCCAGCGTCACGCTTTGCGCTTTGATGGTAATGCCACGCTCACGCTCAAGATCCATGGAATCGAGAACCTGCGCCTCCATTTCACGGTCAGACAGGCCACCGCAGATCTGGATAATACGGTCAGACAGCGTCGATTTACCGTGGTCAATGTGAGCTATGATCGAAAAGTTACGTATATTCTTCATAAAGTATGATTATTGTGCCTTAATGCCCGGTTAACCAGGCTTTTAGAAGTCGCTGTTCTGAGCTTAACGTCTGTATTAATAGAAACGCCGCATTCTACACTACAACATTGAGGCGAGGAAATGTTCATACCGTATGGATTGTGGTATCTGGAAACGTCCTCGCATTTGTTATGCAAAATGCAACAAAGCCAGTGAAATCACTGGCTCGCGTCTTCCGAAGATGTTTCAAATCGCACAAGGCCAGGCGGCAATGCCACGCTTAAGATGATCGGTTGCCATTCTGCCCGGGCAGCAAACTTACGCGAGTAGCCGCGCGCAATCAGGAACCCGCCAATACCGCCGAGGACCGCACCACATAATGCTGCGACGTCAGAAGCAAAGAGTAGCTGAAATAGCGAAGCGATGAGGAATAATCCCACCAGCGGCGACATATAAACCAGTAATGCGGAGCTAAGCAGGCTGCCTTCGGCGATCCCCAATTCCACTTTTTGCCCCGGCACTAACGGCTCATCACAGGGTACGACAATGGTATGCGTGGTTTGCGGGCCAAGTTTATTCAACACGCGGCTACCGCAACCGGCGCGTGAAGCGCAGCTGCTGCATGAAGCTTTAACATCACAACTGACCAGCGCCTGCCCGTTTTGCCAGGAGACGACGGTAGCCCACTCTTTGATCATTGCGCTGCCCCGAACTTAATATTCTCGGCAATGCGTTTCGCCGTTTGCGGCGGCAGTTCACCGACAATGGTGATTTCGGCGTTATCACGTACGCTTGTACTGACGGTTCTGCGTCCGGTGCGCAACATCTGATCGGTGCTCGATGGCGTAGCGCGGTTAACGTTTACCGAGAAGCTGAATAATCCGTCGGAATAGAGACGTGATTCGATAGGCATGTTGTCCATCGTCGGTAGCGGACGTCGACTACTGGAAACTTCGCTAAAACCCTGTGGCAACCAGGTTGGCGTCCAGCTGAATTTAGCTTTTTCACCTACAGGAACAGAAAGCAACGGCGGCAAATTTGCCTTCGCCAGCGTCTGCATACTGCTGCTGATATCCTGATTGACGTTAAAAGCAATCACGCGAAATTGTTCCAGCGTTTCACCATCGCGATCAAGGAGATCAACCCGCATCGGTAATTTCGATTCGGTGTCCATCCACACGATGTAGCTGTAGCGTGTACCATCTCGGGCAACCACGCGAATGACTTCGCAAAGACGATCAGCAATACGCGTGCGCCCGACGGAGATAAAGTCGTAGTAAGGAGAAAGGCGTTTGAAATCGGTATAGATAAGCGATGGCAGAGAATCAACAATGTAATCGCCATTAAGCGTGAACGGTTCAAGTCCCGGTTCAAAATAGCTGATTTCATTGCCGCGCTGTACCACTTCCCGGCGCGGGCCATCCATTTGCAACAATTGTGCAAGAGGACGGTTATCGAGGCGTGCATGTCGATAACGCAGAGACTCAACACCCTGTTTATTGATGCTGATGAATGACAGCTCGTAATTCAGTGACTGACTGGCCAGGTTCATCTGCTGTAATAACGCCCCGGACGCGGGAGTGGCCGAGGCGTTAGCAGAGAATAACAGGCTACCTGTCACTAATGACATGGCAAACCAAAGTTGCTTCATTACTGCGATTGCGTTCCTAAAGTTTGAATTCCTGGCACCTGTACAGCGGCTTGCTGGGTTTGCGCCTACTCAAACTGAAGCTGTTCAGAGTGGAGTCGGCGTTGCAGTTCGTAATCCTGCAACATTGCATTAATGCGACGACGCTGCTCCTGTACCTGCTGCTGTTGACCATTGTTTGCGGTCGCTTCAGAAGGTACTCCCAGGCTTACCGGGCTGGCTTTACCCATCATCGGCAGTGTATTAAATACCGGCGTTTCGGGCTGCTGGGACGTTTCAGATTGTCCATTATAGTGCTGGACGCCAACGATAACTGCAAGCGATACGCATGCGGCTACGCCCATTTGGGTAAGCTGTGCCGCCCACGGACGTACTTTCTGCCAGAATGGCATTTTCTGCCATTGATGCGGCGCAGGCTGGGCTTCCGGGATCAATGTCGCCGGTTGACGTACTGGCTCTTCTTCAATGGCGGCCATCACGCGTGAAGAGATATCGAAATGGAGCACCTCGGGAGTATCACCCCGCATTGAATCACGGATTAAGTGATAGCTTTCCCAGGTTTTCTGCATTTCTGGGTTATGAGCCAGTTCGTTAAGCAGCTCACTATCCAGCGTTTCGCCATCCATTAAAGCGGAAAGTTGTTCTTTCTGCATGCCTAATACCCTTATCCAGTATCCCGCTATCGTCAACGCCTGATAAGCGGTTGAACTTTGTTATCAATAGCTTCCCTCGCTCGGAAGATACGTGAACGCACCGTACCTACCGGACAATCCATGATAGCGGCTATCTCTTCATAGCTCAGGCCATCCAGCTCCCGCAAGGTTATTGCCATGCGCAAATCTTCCGGGAGGGACTCAATAGTTCGGAAAACTATCTGTCTCAGTTCTTCTGACAACATTAAGTTCTCAGGGTTCGAAATTTCTTTCAACGCGCCGCCACTTTCGAAGTTTTCAGCTTCAATGGCATCCACATCACTGGAAGGTGGACGACGCCCCTGAGCAACCAGGTAATTTTTCGCTGTATTTACAGCAATCCGATACAGCCATGTATAAAAAGCGCTATCTCCCCGGAACGAATCCAGCGCACGATAGGCTTTAATAAAAGCTTCTTGTACCACATCGGGAACATCACCCGACGGCACATAGCGGGAAACCAGACTCGCCACTTTATGCTGATAGCGCACTACCAGTAAGTTAAAGGCTTTCTGATCTCCCTTCTGGACCCGTTCAACCAGGACCTGGTCCGTTAACTGCTCGCTCATCCGAGGTAAAGTCTCCCCAAACCAAATTTCCACGCGCTATCGAAACGCCACTCCATTAGCTGCAATTTGAGCAAGCAAAGGGTTAGAGTGTCTCGTTTTTGTAAAGTTCCGTAACGCATCTGTTTTTGTTTGTCATGCTGTAGACGGATCATTATCTATCATTATAAGTCTACAGAATCTGAACATCGCATTATCTGTGTAGAAATGCCCATTTAACTGCCTGAAGAGTAACCCAACGGCCTTTTTATTTCACCACCTAATCCTCCACCAGCCAGTAACTTCTCTTTTTCTCGCCGCCCTGCGTCAACGTGTTTAGCCACTGTAACAAATATTAAAATAGCAGGTGTTTATTAGCACAACATGATGCTATGCTGACCAAACAATGTTTAGTAAATTAAACAAAGAAAATGAATACTCTCCCTGAACATTCATGTGACGTGTTGATTATTGGTAGCGGCGCAGCCGGACTTTCACTGGCGCTACGCCTGGCTGACCAGCATCAGGTCATCGTTCTAAGTAAAGGCCCGATAACGGAAGGTTCAACATTTTATGCCCAGGGCGGTATTGCCGCCGTGTTTGATGAAACTGACAGCATTGACTCGCATGTGGAAGACACATTGATTGCCGGGGCTGGTATTTGCGATCGCCATGCAGTTGAATTTGTCGCCAGCAATGCTCGTTCCTGTGTGCAATGGTTAATTGACCAGGGGGTTTTGTTTGATACCCACGTTCAACCGAATGGCGAAGAAAGCTACCATCTGACCCGTGAAGGTGGACATAGTCACCGTCGTATTCTTCATGCCGCCGACGCCACCGGTAGAGAAGTACAATCCACGCTGGTGAGCAAGGCGCAGAACCATCCGAATATTCGTGTGCTGGAGCGCAGCAACGCAGTTGATCTGATTGTCTCTGACAAAATTGGCCTGCCGGGCACGCGACGGGTTGTAGGCGCGTGGGTATGGAACCGAAATAAAGAAACGGTGGAAACCTGCCACGCAAAAGCAGTGGTACTGGCAACCGGCGGTGCGTCGAAGGTGTATCAGTACACCACCAATCCGGATATTTCTTCTGGCGATGGCATTGCTATGGCGTGGCGCGCGGGCTGTCGGGTTGCCAATCTCGAATTTAATCAGTTCCACCCTACCGCACTGTATCACCCACAGGCACGCAATTTCCTGTTAACGGAAGCACTGCGCGGCGAAGGCGCTTATCTCAAGCGCCCGGATGGCACGCGTTTTATGCCCGATTTTGATGAGCGCGGCGAACTGGCCCCGCGCGATATTGTCGCCCGCGCCATTGACCATGAAATGAAACGCCTCGGCGCAGATTGTATGTTCCTCGACATCAGCCATAAGCCCGCCGATTTTATTCGCCAGCATTTCCCGATGATTTATGAAAAATTGCTCGGGCTGGGGATTGATCTCACACAAGAACCGGTACCGATTGTGCCTGCTGCACACTATACCTGCGGTGGTGTAATGGTTGATGATCATGGGCGTACGGACGTCGAGGGCTTGTATGCCATTGGCGAGGTGAGTTATACCGGCTTACACGGCGCTAACCGCATGGCCTCGAATTCATTGCTGGAGTGTCTGGTCTATGGCTGGTCGGCGGCAGAAGATATCACCAGACGTATGCCTTATGCCCACGGCGTCAGTACGTTACCGCCGTGGGATGAAAGCCGCGTTGAGAACCCTGACGAACGGGTAGTAATTCAGCATAACTGGCACGAGCTACGGCTGTTTATGTGGGATTACGTTGGCATTGTGCGCACAACGAAGCGCCTGGAACGCGCCCTGCGGCGGATAACCATGCTCCAACAAGAAATAGACGAATATTACGCCCATTTCCGCGTCTCAAATAATTTGCTGGAGCTGCGTAATCTGGTACAGGTTGCCGAGTTGATTGTTCGCTGCGCGATGATGCGCAAAGAAAGCCGGGGGCTGCATTTTACGCTGGATTACCCGGAACTGCTCACGCATTCCGGTCCATCGATCCTTTCCCCCGGCAATCATTACATAAACAGATAAAAAGCCTGGGTCAGCGCCGTATACGCTTCGGAATAGTTCTGGTCTGGCCCACGAATGACTAAGCGATCGCTAAAGCATTCTCCCGCCTGCGGGGAGAATGCCAGCAGCACCCGATGCGGCAGTCGCGCTTCGTTTTCCGCCACATCCGTCCGCAAACGTAAATGCCAGCCCATGCTTAATGCCAGTTCAGTAAAACCATTACCAATCTGCTCTGGCAGCACCACGCAGAAAAATCCCTCTTCGGTAATGCACTCCGCCGCACAGGTCAGCAGCGATGGGTGATCAAGCGTAGTGGTATAGCGAGCCTGTTCCCGTTGAGGTGTCGCGCACTCTACTCCCTGCTGATAGTAAGGTGGGTTACTGATGATTAAATCGAAACGTACTGTCTGCTGTGTGATCCACTGCTGAATATCCGCCGTATGGACGTTAATCCGCTCTGCCCACGGGGACTGGTTGATATTTTCCTGCGCCTGCGCGGCAGCTTCACTTTCCAGCTCAACGGCATCAATTATCACGCTGTCACTGGTTCGCTGCGCCAGCATCAGTGCCAGCAACCCGCTACCCGCGCCGATATCAAGGCAACGTTTCACCCCAGCCACCGGTGCCCATGCGCCCAGCAAAATGCCATCCGTTCCCACTTTCATCGCACAGCGATCGTGAGCAACAAAAAACTGTTTAAAAGTAAATCCATTACGACGAAGCACGGATGTAGACTGTGACATGAAAATAAAACCTTGCAGGAAAAACGGCGATAGCACCGGGTGAGAACAATACCCGAGAAGCGATATCCATACAAACAGATGAAGATTGCAGCCGTAACGTCTATAATCAGCGCCCCACACAGAGGTAGAACATGACTGTAACGACTTTTTCCGAACTTGAACTCGACGAAAGCCTGCTGGAAGCCCTCCAGGATAAAGGTTTCACTCGCCCGACCGCCATTCAGGCTGCCGCCATTCCGCCTGCGCTCGATGGCCGTGATGTACTCGGTTCTGCGCCGACAGGCACCGGTAAAACGGCGGCGTATCTGCTGCCAGCGTTGCAGCACCTGCTCGATTTCCCACGTAAGAAATCCGGTCCGCCGCGTATTTTGATCCTCACCCCAACTCGCGAGCTGGCGATGCAGGTGGCCGATCATGCCCGCGAACTGGCGAAACATACGCATCTGGATATCGCCACCATCACCGGCGGCGTAGCCTATATGAACCACGCGGAAGTGTTCAGCGAAAATCAGGACATCGTGGTCGCCACGACCGGACGTCTGCTGCAATACATAAAAGAAGAGAACTTCGATTGCCGCGCGGTTGAAACGCTGATCCTCGACGAAGCAGACCGTATGCTGGATATGGGCTTCGCTCAGGATATCGAACATATTGCTGGCGAAACTCGCTGGCGTAAACAGACCCTGCTCTTTTCGGCAACGCTGGAAGGCGATGCGATTCAGGACTTTGCCGAGCGTCTGCTGGAAGATCCGGTGGAAGTTTCTGCCAATCCGTCCACCCGTGAGCGCAAAAAAATTCATCAGTGGTATTACCGCGCCGATGACCTGGAACATAAAACCGCATTGCTGGTGCACCTGTTAAAACAGCCTGAAGCGACTCGCTCAATCGTGTTTGTGCGTAAGCGTGAACGTGTGCATGAGCTGGCAAACTGGCTGCGCGAAGCGGGCATCAACAACTGCTATCTCGAAGGTGAGATGGTACAAGGCAAGCGTAACGAAGCAATTAAACGCCTGACCGAAGGCCGCGTAAACGTACTGGTTGCCACCGATGTTGCCGCGCGCGGTATCGACATTCCTGACGTCAGCCACGTCTTTAACTTCGATATGCCGCGCAGTGGCGATACTTATTTGCATCGTATCGGACGTACCGCGCGCGCCGGTCGTAAAGGCACCGCAATTTCGCTGGTGGAAGCCCATGACCATTTGCTGCTGGGCAAGGTTGGCCGTTACATTGAAGAGCCGATTAAAGCTCGCGTTATTGATGAGTTACGCCCGAAAACGCGTGCGCCAAGCGAGAAGCAGACCGGCAAGCCATCGAAGAAAGTACTGGCAAAACGCGCCGAGAAGAAAAAAGCTAAAGAGAAAGAGAAGCCGCGGGTGAAAAAACGCCATCGCGACACCAAAAATATTGGTAAGCGCCGTAAACCGAGCGGAACGGGCGTGCCACCGCAAACGACAGAAGAGTAATCTCAATGCCGGGTTTAAGCCCGGCATTGTTTTTTTACGCAACCACAAAACACTCTTCAACACACTGAATAAAAATGTGCATCGCCGGGCTAACCGCTTTTCCAGCATGATGTGCGCACATTGCCGTAATGGTCTGCGACTGTTCGCCAAAAGGCAATTCAATTAATTCTCCGCTCTCAAGCTCTTTTTCCACCGCAAAGTGGGGCAAGTAACTGACACCGATATTCGCCGCGACACAACGCTTGATGCTTTCGATACTTATAAGCTCAATGGTGTTTTCCACCGTGATCCGCCGCTGTCGCAGCGTGCTCTCAAATATCTGCCGGAAGACACATTGCGGTTCGTTGATAATAAAGCTACAGGCGTTATGTCTTCCCGGCTCAGTAAAATCGACATCTGCAATTTGTGGTGAAGCCACCAGCACCAGCGATTGTTCACCCAACTCTCGTCGGTTCAGGGCATCATCATTCCCTACGCGATAAAAGACGCCGACATCGGCCTCATCATTCAGTAGCGCATCACGGATCACGTAACAGTTCAGCGCCTGCAACGATAAACGCACTTTTGGTGCGCGTTGCCGAAAACGCTGCAACACCTGCGGCATTCGGTAAGAGAGCAACGTTTCGCCCGAAACAACGCGTAGTTCCCCGTCCGGATCTGACTCCTTTTTGGCAGCCTCACGAAGCGTATCCATCACTCGGGTAAGTTCATAAATGTGCGGCAGCAACTTTTTTCCTTCGCGGGTAAGGCACATCCGTCGGCCAATTTTCTCAAATAACTGGACTGAAAACTCCTGCTCAAGCTGCTGAATATGAAAAGTCACCGTCGATTGTGTACAGCACAATTTTTGCGAAGCTCGCAAAAAGGCCCCCTCTTCCACCACGGTTTTAAGCGTAATAAAACGGCGCAGATCCATAATCCCAAACCTATCGAAAATATCGAATTTAGAATATAAAAACATTCATTTTTTTAAATGTTCCGTATCGGGTACTGTCTACCAAAACAGAGGAGATAACAAGTGACACCGATCCTTTTAAGTGCTTTTTGGACTTACACCCTGATTACCGCTATGACGCCAAGACCGAACAATATTCTCGCCCTTAGCTCTGCTACGTCGCATGGATTTCGTCAAAGTACCCGCGTGCTGGCAGGGATGAGTCTGGGATTTTTGATTGTGATGTTACTGTGTGCGGGCATTTCATTTTCACTGGCAGTGATTGACCCGGCAGCGGTACACCTTTTGAGTTGGGCGGGGGCGGCATATATTGTCTGGCTGGCGTGGAAAATCGCCACCAGCCCAACAAAGGAAGACGGACTTCAGGCAAAACCAATCAGCTTTTGGGCCAGCTTTGCTTTGCAGTTTGTGAACGTCAAAATCATTTTGTACGGTGTTACGGCACTGTCGACGTTTGTTCTGCCGCAAACACAGGCGCTAAGCTGGGCAGTTGGCGTCAGCGTTTTGCTGGCGATGATTGGGACGTTTGGCAATGTGTGCTGGGCGCTGGCGGGGCATCTGTTTCAGCGATTGTTTCGCCAGTATGGTCGCCAGTTAAATATCGTGCTTGCCCTGTTGCTGGTCTATTGCGCGGTACGCATTTTCTATTAACGAAAAAAAGCGGAAGAGGTCGCCCTCTTCCGCTTAGTAACTTGCTACTTAAGCCTTACAGGCTTTCAGTAAAGGTACGAGCGATAACGTCGCGCTGCTGTTCCGGAGTCAGAGAGTTAAAGCGAACTGCATAACCGGATACACGGATGGTCAGCTGCGGATATTTTTCCGGATGCTTAACTGCATCTTCCAGAGTTTCACGACGCAGAACGTTAACGTTCAGGTGTTGACCACCTTCAACGCGAACTTCTGGTTTCACTTCTACTGGAACTTCACGGTATTCAATGTCACCCAGTTTGCTTACTGCAACCACTTCATCTTCTGCATAACCTGCTTTTGCAACGATGCAACGTGCTTCGCCTTTTTCGCTGTCCAGCAGCCAGAAAGAGTTCAGCAGATCGTCGTTAGCGGCTTTAGTAATCTGGATACCTGTAATCATGTGATGCCTCCCCGGCAAAATTATTTGATTTGTTCAGCCTGTCGCGGCCAATTGGTAAAACCATTGTTGCTTGAGTGTATATATACTCCTCAACCACCCTTGATTCTTTGATTTAAATCAACAAAAACCACACATCGATTGTGGTCGTAAATGGATTTTATTGTTTTACATCAACTTATGCGGGTGTGAAATTTTACCAATTTACATTTTTTTGCACTCGTTTAAGTCTAAAAAATGAGCATGATTTTGTTCTGTAGAAAGAAGCAGTTAAGCTAGGCGGATTGAAGATTCGCAGGAGAGCAAGATGGCTAACGAATTAACCTGGCATGACGTGCTGGCTGAAGAGAAGCAACAACCTTATTTTCTTAATACCCTTCAGACCGTCGCCAGCGAGCGGCAGTCCGGCGTCACTATCTATCCACCACAAAAAGATGTCTTTAACGCGTTCCGCTTTACCGAGTTGGGTGACGTTAAAGTGGTGATTCTCGGCCAGGATCCTTATCACGGACCGGGACAGGCGCATGGTCTGGCATTTTCCGTTCGTCCCGGCATTGCCATTCCTCCGTCATTATTGAATATGTATAAAGAGCTGGAAAATACTATTCCGGGCTTCACCCGCCCTAATCATGGCTATCTCGAAAGCTGGGCGCGTCAGGGCGTTCTGCTGCTCAATACTGTGTTGACGGTTCGCGCAGGTCAGGCGCATTCCCACGCCAGCCTCGGTTGGGAGACGTTTACTGATAAAGTCATCAGCCTGATTAACCAGCACCGCGAAGGCGTGGTGTTTTTGTTGTGGGGATCACATGCGCAAAAGAAAGGGGCGATTATAGATAAGCAACGCCATCATGTACTGAAAGCACCGCATCCGTCGCCGCTTTCGGCGCATCGTGGATTCTTTGGCTGCAACCATTTTGTGCTGGCAAATCAGTGGCTGGAACAACGTGGCGAGACGCCGATTGACTGGATGCCAGTATTACCGGCAGAGAGTGAGTAAATTTGCGGGGAAATGCCGGATGGCAGAGTTGCCACCCGGCTGATTTATCAGGCTTTATTCTGACGCCACCATTCACCAAGCAAAACGCCGGTTGCGACAGAGATATTCAGCCCGGCAACGTTGCCCGTACCGTCAATCTTCACGCGCAGATCGTTCGGATCGCGTGCGGCATCCGGTAACCCTTCATATTCCTGACCCAGCACCAGTACCATTTTCGCTGGCAGACTGGTTTTGAACAGCGGTTTACCCTGCTCGCTGGAAGTGGTCACTACGGTGTAACCTGCCTGACGGAAATCATCCAGCACGTTAACAATGTTGTCGCCAGTAATCGGCTGAACGTGCTCTGCGCCGCCTTCTGCGGTACGGATAGCCGCCCCCGACTCCAGCAGTGCCGCATCCTGCACCACGACACCTTTCACGCCGAAGTGCGCGCAGCTGCGCATCATGCCACCCAGGTTATGCGGGTTAGATTCGTTTTCCAGTGCCAGAACGCAATCCTGCGCGCCTGCCTGGATTACCCACTGCTGCACGGTTGTACCGTTACGCTTTTTGATCAGGAAGCAAACGCCGCCGTGATGTTCCGTGCCTGACGCTTTTGTCAATTCCGCTTCATCCACCACATGGTACGCTTTGCGGTTTGCTGCCATCCAGCGCAAGGCTTCTTTAAAACGCGGCGTTACACTCTGGATAAACCAGGCGCGAACAATCGCTTCCGGACGGCTCTGGAACAGTGCCTGACAGGCGTTTTCGCCGTAGACGCGGGTTTCTTCCGCACGCTGACGACGCAACACTTCCGGATCAATAAAACTTTTACCACTGATGCCACCGTGATCGGCCTTTTCCGGCGTCTCATCACCCGGCGCGCGGGAAACCGTGCGCCACGGCGAATCTTCCCACTTGCGGTCACGGGGCTGACTCTGTTTGTCATCGCGGGCGGGGCGACGGCCACCGTCAGCACGAGATTTTCCTGGACGCCCGCCCCCTTTCCCGGTACGCGGGTTGTGGGTACGTTTATCAGAATCATCATCACTGCGGACATACATCACTTTGACCTTGCCGCTTTTACCTTTCATTTCATCGTTCATGCTTTTCTCCACCAGCGCTGCGCGAAGCGCGCAGATTACCCGAAGTCCGCGCGGTTCGCCATGATTTCGTACCAAAGCCTGCGACTATCATACCTATTGAATAAAACAGATTGTTGTCTGGAACAATGTCCCCGATAATATGTAACATATTAGAAACATACCGGCGTCGTTGCCGATAAGTCTCCTTACTCATCCCGAGGTTAGTTATGAATACCGTTTGTACCCATTGTCAGGCCATCAATCGCATTCCCGACGATCGGATCGAAGATGCGGCAAAATGCGGACGCTGCGGTCACGACTTGTTTGACGGAGAGGTGATTAATGCGACCGGTGAAACACTCGACAAATTGCTGAAGGATGATCTACCTGTGGTGATCGACTTCTGGGCACCGTGGTGCGGCCCCTGCCGTAATTTCGCACCAATTTTTGAAGATGTCGCGCAAGAGCGTAGCGGTAAAGTGCGCTTTGTGAAAGTGAATACCGAAGCTGAACGTGAATTGAGCAGTCGCTTTGGAATTCGTAGTATACCGACGATCATGATTTTCAAAAACGGTCAGGTTGTCGACATGCTTAATGGCGCAGTACCGAAAGCGCCGTTCGATAGCTGGCTGAACGAATCTCTTTAATCTTACCGGGGCGCATCTTGTGCCCCGTTTTCTCCTCTGCGACAATGGCGTTTTTTCGACGCTCTCTTATGACCGAAAACGCTGTTCTCCAGTTACGCGCCGAGCGTATTGCGCGCGCAACACGTCCTTTTCTTGCCCGCGGTAATCGCGTTCGTCGCTGCCAACGCTGTCTTTTGCCAGAGAAATTATGTCTCTGTTCGACAATTACCCCAGCACAAGCAAAAAGTCGCTTCTGTTTGCTGATGTTCGACACCGAGCCAATGAAGCCCAGTAATACCGGGCGTCTGATTGCTGATATTTTGCCTGATACCGTTGCGTTTCAATGGTCGCGTACCGAACCCTCGCAGGATTTGCTGGATCTGGTACAAAACCCGGATTATCAGCCAATGGTGGTCTTTCCCGCCTCGTATGCTGATGAGCAACGGGAAGTGATCTTCACACCACCTGCCGGTAAGCCACCGCTGTTTATCATGCTCGATGGTACCTGGCCGGAAGCTCGCAAGATGTTTCGTAAAAGTCCGTATCTGGATAATCTTCCCGTCATTTCCGTCGATCTTTCCCGGCTTTCTGCCTATCGCCTGCGTGAAGCCCAGGCTGCAGGCCAATATTGTACTGCCGAGGTAGCCATCGCACTGTTAGATATGGCCGGCGATACCGGGGCGGCAGCAGGGTTAGGCGAGCATTTTACCCGCTTTAAAACACGCTATCTGGCAGGAAAAACGCAACATCTGGGTAGCATCACAGCAGAACAGTTAGAAAGCGTTTAAAATCATTCGGTCACTTCTGCGGGAGACCGGTATGAGTCAGCGAGGACTGGAAGCACTACTGCGACCAAAATCGATAGCGGTAATTGGCGCGTCGATGAAACCCAATCGCGCAGGTTACCTGATGATGCGTAACCTGCTGGCGGGAGGCTTTAACGGACCGGTACTCCCGGTGACGCCAGCCTGGAAAGCGGTGTTGGGTGTGTTGGCCTGGCCGGATATTGCCAGCTTGCCCTTTACACCCGACCTTGCGGTTTTATGTACCAATGCCAGCCGTAATCTTGCTCTTCTGGAAGAGCTCGGCGAGAAAGGCTGTAAAATCTGCATTATTCTTTCCGCCCCGGCATCGCAACACGAAGATCTCCGCGCCTGCGCCCTGCGCCATAACATGCGCCTGCTTGGACCAAACAGTCTGGGTTTACTGGCTCCCTGGCAAGGTCTGAATGCCAGCTTTTCGCCTGTGCCGATTAAACGCGGCAAGCTGGCGTTTATTTCGCAATCGGCTGCCGTCTCCAACACCATCCTCGACTGGGCGCAACAGCGTGAGATGGGCTTTTCCTACTTTATTGCGCTCGGCGACAGCCTGGATATCGACGTTGATGAATTGCTCGACTATCTGGCGCGCGACAGTAAAACCAGCGCCATCCTGCTCTATCTCGAACAGTTAAGCGACGCGCGACGCTTTGTTTCGGCGGCCCGTAGTGCCTCGCGTAATAAACCGATTCTGGTGATTAAAAGCGGACGTAGCCCGGCGGCACAGCGACTGCTCAACACCACGGCAGGAATGGACCCGGCATGGGATGCGGCTATTCAGCGTGCCGGTTTGTTGCGGGTACAGGATACCCACGAACTGTTTTCGGCGGTGGAAACCCTTAGCCATATGCGCCCGCTGCGTGGCGACCGGTTGATGATTATCAGCAACGGTGCTGCGCCTGCCGCGCTGGCGCTGGATGCCTTATGGTCACGCAATGGCAAGCTGGCAACGCTAAGCGAAGAAACCTGCCAGAAATTGCGCGATGCATTGCCAGAACATGTGGCAGTCTCTAACCCGCTCGATCTGCGCGATGACGCCAGCAGCGAGCATTATGTCAAAACGCTGGACATTCTGCTCCACAGCCAGGATTTTGATGCGCTGATGGTTATTCATTCGCCCAGCGCCGCTGCTCCCGCAACAGAAAGCGCGCAAGTATTAATTGAAGCGGTAAAGCATCATCCCCGCAGCAAATATGTCTCTTTGCTGACGAACTGGTGCGGCGAGCACTCCTCGCAAGAGGCACGACGTTTATTCAGCGAAGCCGGGCTGCCGACCTACCGTACCCCGGAAGGAACCATCACTGCTTTTATGCATATGGTGGAGTACCGGCGTAATCAGAAGCAACTACGCGAAACGCCGGCGTTGCCCAGCAATCTGACTTCCAATACCGCAGAAGCGCATCTTCTGTTGCAACAGGCGATTGCCGAAGGGGCTACGTCGCTCGATACCCATGAAGTTCAGCCCATCCTGCAAGCGTATGGCATGAACACGCTCCCAACCTGGATTGCCAGCGATAGCACCGAAGCGGTGCATATTGCCGAACAGATTGGTTATCCGGTGGCGCTGAAATTGCGTTCGCCGGATATTCCACATAAATCGGAAGTTCAGGGCGTCATGCTTTACCTGCGTACAGCCAATGAAGTCCAGCAAGCGGCGAACGCTATTTTCGATCGCGTAAAAATGGCCTGGCCACAGGCGCGGGTCCACGGCCTGTTGGTGCAAAGTATGGCTAACCGTGCTGGCGCTCAGGAGTTGCGGGTTGTGGTTGAGCACGATCCGGTTTTCGGGCCGTTGATCATGCTGGGTGAAGGCGGTGTGGAGTGGCGTCCTGAAGATCAAGCCGTCGTCGCACTGCCGCCGCTGAACATGAACCTGGCCCGCTATCTGGTTATTCAGGGGATCAAAAGTAAAAAGATTCGTGCGCGCAGTGCGCTACGCCCATTGGATGTTGCAGGCTTGAGCCAGCTTCTGGTGCAGGTTTCCAACTTGATTGTCGATTGCCCGGAAATTCAGCGTCTGGATATTCATCCTTTGCTGGCTTCTGGCAGTGAATTTACCGCGCTGGATGTCACGCTGGATATCTCGCCGTTTGAAGGCGATAACGAGAGTCGGCTGGCAGTGCGCCCTTATCCGCATCAGCTGGAAGAATGGGTAGAATTGAAAAACGGTGAACGCTGCTTGTTCCGCCCGATTTTGCCAGAAGATGAGCCACAACTTCAGCAATTCATTTCGCGAGTCACCAAAGAAGATCTTTATTACCGCTACTTTAGCGAGATCAACGAATTTACCCATGAAAATTTAGCCAACATGACACAGATCGACTACGATCGGGAAATGGCGTTTGTAGCGGTACGACGTATTGATCAAACGGAAGAGATCCTCGGCGTCACGCGTGCGATTTCCGATCCTGATAACATCGATGCCGAATTTGCTGTACTGGTTCGCTCGGATCTCAAAGGGTTAGGCTTAGGTCGACGCTTAATGGAAAAGTTGATTACCTATACGCGAAATCACGGACTACAACGTCTGAATGGTATTACGATGCCAAACAATCGTGGCATGGTGGCGCTAGCCCGCAAGCTCGGGTTTAACGTTGATATCCAGCTCGAAGAGGGGATCGTTGGGCTTACGCTAAATCTTGCCCGGCGCGAGGAATCATGAGTAAGGTACTGGAAATGTTGACCACTTAATCGGGACTGGTGTTATTATTGCCCGCTTATGTCGTCTGCATTGCACAGAGGACCCTTCAATGAACAGAGAAGAAATGCACTGTGATGTTGTCAAAATTTAAGCGTAATAAACATCAACAACACCTTGCCCAACTACCCAAGATTTCTCAATCAGTTGATGATGTCGATTTCTTTTACGCTCCCGCCGACTTCCGGGAGACGCTGCTGGAAAAAATAGCCAGCGCGAAGCAACGCATTTGCATTGTCGCCCTGTATCTCGAACAGGATGACGGTGGCAAAGGCATTCTGAACGCGTTGTATGAGGCTAAAAGGCAGCGTCCGGAACTGGATGTGCGGGTGCTGGTCGACTGGCATCGTGCACAACGTGGACGCATTGGCGCTGCGGCATCTAACACTAACGCTGACTGGTACTGCCGCATGGCGCAGGAAAATCCGGGCGTAGATGTTCCGGTTTATGGCGTTCCAATCAATACCCGTGAAGCTCTTGGTGTTCTGCACTTTAAAGGCTTTGTCATCGACGATAGCGTACTTTATAGCGGTGCCAGCCTGAACGATGTTTACCTGCATCAACACGATAAATATCGCTACGACCGTTATCATCTGATCCGTAACCGTAAGATGTCAGACATTATGTTTGAATGGGTTACACAGAATATTATGAATGGCCGCGGCGTTAATCGTCTGGATGATGTTAATCGGCCAAAAAGCCCGGAAATCAAGAACGATATTCGTCTGTTCCGCCAGGAGCTGCGTGATGCCGCTTATCATTTCCAGGGCGATGCCGACAACGATCAGCTTTCCGTAACGCCGCTAGTGGGGCTGGGGAAATCGAGTCTGTTGAACAAGACCATTTTCCATCTTATGCCTTGTGCCGAGCAGAAACTAACCATCTGTACGCCATACTTCAACCTGCCAGCAATCCTTGTGCGCAATATTATCCAGTTGCTGCGCGAAGGGAAAAAGGTCGAAATTATTGTTGGTGATAAAACCGCGAACGACTTCTACATTCCGGAAGATGAACCTTTCAAGATAATTGGCGCATTGCCTTATCTCTATGAGATCAATCTGCGTCGTTTCCTGAGCCGTTTGCAGTATTACGTCAATACTGACCAGCTAGTGGTTCGGTTATGGAAAGATGACGACAACACCTATCACCTGAAAGGGATGTGGGTTGATGATAAGTGGATGTTGATCACCGGTAATAACCTGAACCCGCGCGCCTGGCGTCTGGATCTGGAAAACGCCATTTTGATCCACGATCCACAACTGGAGCTTGCGCCGCAGCGAGAGAAAGAACTGGAGCTGATCCGCGAGCGTACCACCATCGTTAAGCACTATCGCGATCTGCAAAGTATTGCCGATTATCCGGTGAAGGTTCGTAAACTCATCCGCCGTTTGCGCCGTATCCGCATCGACCGATTAATTAGCCGCATCCTGTAATCACAACCCCGTCCTGTACGGGGTTTGTTTTTTGGAGGCCACGTTTTGCGTATTCTTTTTGTCTGTTCGCTATTGTTACTTTCTGGATGCAGCCATATGGCTAACGATAGCTGGAGCGGGCAGGATAAAGCTCAACACTTTATCGCCTCGGCGATACTTTCCGCCGCCGGAAATGAATATTCACAGCATCAGGGGATGAGCCGGGATCGCAGTGCCATGTTTGGATTGATGTTCTCTGTCAGTTTGGGGGCGTCAAAAGAGCTTTGGGATAGCCGCCCCGAAGGGAGCGGCTGGAGCTGGAAGGATTTGGCCTGGGATGTCGCCGGTGCAAGCACCGGCTATACCGTCTGGCAACTGACCCGTCACTAAAGACGCATCCCCTTCCCTTTGCGATGTAGCATCAAAGAAACCAGAAACGCCACCACGGCCATCAAGGTCACATACCAGAAGAAGGCTGTTTCCATTCCTATTGATTTCAGCGACAACGCTACGTACTCCGCCGAACCACCAAATATAGCATTAGCGACCGCATATGACAGACCAACGCCTAATGCGCGAACCTGTGCCGGGAACATCTCAGCCTTCAGTATTCCACTGATTGATGTATAAAAACTCACTATCAGCAGGGCACACATCACCAGACCAAAAGCGGCATAAGGCGAGGAAACGTTTTGCAATGCTGAGAGAATAGGAACGGTAAAAATGGCTGCCAGCGAACCGAAACATAACATTGAGGTACGGCGACCAATCTTATCCGACAGCGCGCCAATGAGTGGTTGAATAAGCATGAATACAAACAATGCGGCAGTCATAATGCCACTCGCCACGTTGGCATGCATTCCCGCAGTATTTACCAGATACTTCTGCATATAAGTGGTGAAGGTATAGAAACAAAGGGAGCCCGCAGCGGTAAAACCGAGAACCATGATGAATGCACGGCGATTGTGCCATAATCCTTTCAGAGATCCAGCTTCTTTTAAAGCGCGCGTTTCTTGTTGCGAAGTTTCATCTAATTGACGACGTAACCACAACGCCACAACAGCTAACACAGCTCCTAACGCGAAAGGAATACGCCATCCCCACTCTCTGAGTGCAGCGTCTTCCATGGTGTGTTGTAAAACCACGACAACCAGTAGGGCTAGCAGTTGTCCGCCGATCAACGTCACATACTGAAATGATGCGTAAAAACCTTTGCGCCCTTCAACGGCAACTTCACTCATATAGGTGGCGCTGGTGCCATATTCTCCGCCAACGGATAATCCCTGAAATAAACGAGCGAGAAGCAATAATGCCGGAGCCCACGTACCTATAGTTTCATAACCTGGGAGGCAGGCGATAACCAGCGATCCGAAACACATCATACACACCGATAACAGCATCGATTTTTTGCGACCATGTTTATCGGCTATGCGGCCAAATAGCCAACCGCCTATTGGGCGCATCAGGAATCCCGCAGCAAAAACACCTGCTGTTTGTAGTAGTTGAGTCGTCGTGTTCCCGGAAGGGAAGAAAATGTGGGCGAAGTAGAGTGAACAGAACGAGTAGACATAGAAATCGAACCACTCGACCAGATTACCTGAAGAGGCCCCCACAATCGCCCAAATGCGGCGACGAGTATCACTACTTGTCAGTTTGCTGTCTGCCGTTACAGTACTTTCAGCCATGCCATTATGTCTCCTGCCGTAATCCGATGCTTTTGTTGGTCGCTTTTGTTTATTTCTTTTGGTAAAGAAAATGTTATACATTTGTTGCGTATCATTATGCAACCTAAACCATGAATTTAGTTAGCAGGAAAATGGTTATTGAGGAGCTTAAGGATAAATTTCTGGTAAGGAGGACACGTATGGAAGTAGGCAAGTTGGGGAAACCGCATCCGTTGCTGAATCTGGCATATGTGGGAGTATAAGACGCGCAGCGTCGCATCAGGCATTTTTTTCTGCGCCAATGCAAAAAGGCCATCCTGACGGATGGCCTTTCGCTT
>NZ_JBQZXC010000047.1:0-27332 GCF_053555815.1 Shigella sp. SIG6
GCCAAAGGGTCCCGTTTTTTTCGCCATCATTTCGGAAAAGTGTCCAGAAGGGGCAAGGGGACTCGGGGAGTATAATTTCGCCATTCAGAAAGAATGGAAAGAATAATGCAAAATAGAAAATGGATTTTGACCTCGCTGGTAATGACTTTTTTCGGCATCCCAATACTGACGCAATTTTTTGCAGCGGTTATTGCCATGCTGGGGGCTGGGCTTGCCGCTATTCCTGAGGTTTGCAATTTACTCTTTACGCCAACAATTTACCTTCTGCTCAATATTTTTATGCTGACGCTGGGCGCATTAATGCTATTTTTCTCGGGGCGAGTGGGGAACGTGCCTGAGTTTTGTTACGTTGGGTATGATGGCGTGGGCTTTGCGGTAATTCCCTGAATTAAAAAGTAGGTTAGATTTTTGACAAAGTGCGCTTTGTTCATGCCGGATGCGACGTGAACGTCTTATCTGGCCAACAAGACCATGCAAATTCAATATATTGCATAAACCACGTAGGCCTGATAAGCGTAGCGCATCAGGCAGTTTTGTGTTTGTCATCAGTCTCAGGCCAGATTGAAATCTGACCTGATCACCTTACGTTAATTTACGACGCCAGCGACAACTTCTGCTGCGTATATTCCACCAGCCACTGACTCACACGAGATTGTTGATCCGCATTCAGCCACATGCCTTGTTTTGTGCGACGCCACAGGGCATCGTCGGTGCGGCGGACCCATTCGTGATCCACCAGGTATTTCAGTTCCGCTTCGTAGAACTCATGACCGAAATCTTCCCCGAGATCGCTTACCGTTCCCGCATTGCCGAGCAGCAGCTCGCTGTTGCTGCCGTAAGTGCGCGCGTAGTGACGTGCCAGCGATTCAGTCAGGAACGGGTAACGGCGGCGCAGGCGAGCGGCGTAATCGTCGCGGTCGCCTTCAATGGCACCACCCGGCAGCACGCTCTCTTTCGTCCACGCCGGGCCAATACCCTGATAATACGGCGTCAGTTTTTCCAGCGCATGTTCTGCCAGTTTTCGGTAGGTGGTCAGCTTACCGCCGAATACCGACAGCAGCGGTGCTTTGCCGTTTTCATCATGGATATCAAGGGTGTAATCACGGGTAATGGCTTGCGGCGAGTCGGATTCATCATCACACAGCGGACGCACACCGGAGTAGGTCCAGACGATATCGTCACGGCTTAGCTGCTTTTTAAAGTGCGCGTTATACACTTTCAGCAGGTAATTGATTTCACTCTCTTCAATCTTCACTGCTTTCGGATCACCTTTGTATTCCACATCGGTGGTGCCGATGATGGAAAACTCGTCCATCCACGGGATCACGAACACAATGCGTTTATCTTCGTTTTGCAGAATGTAGGCCTGCTTTTGGGTATGCACGCGCGGCACCACAATATGGCTGCCTTTGATCAGGCGAATGCCATAAGGCGAAGGCAGATGCATCCCCTCGTCGAAGAACTGTTTCACCCACGGGCCGGTGGCGTTAACCAGGCCGCGCGCTTGCCAGCTATATTTTTTGCCGGTATCGATATCTTCCGCTTCCACAATCCACAGGCCGTTTTCGCGGCGAGCAGAGGTGGCGCGAGTCCGAGTAAGCACTTCGCCGCCTTTACGCACCACCATCTGGGCGTTGGCGAGTACCAGACGGGCGTCGTCTACCCAACAGTCAGAATATTCGAATCCGCGCTTAATTTCCGGTTTTAACACTGAATTTGCGCCAAAACGCAAACCAGTTGATCCCGGCAGGCTGGTGCGTTTACCCAGATGATCGTACATAAACAGACCAATGCGAATCATCCACGCCGGGCGCAGATGCGGACGATGTGGCAGGCGAAAACGCATCGGGAAGGCGATATGCGGAGCCATTTTCAGCAGCACTTCACGTTCAGCCAGCGCCTCGCTGACCAGGCGGAATTCATAGTGCTCAAGGTAGCGCAGGCCACCGTGAATGAGTTTTGAACTGGCGGAAGAGGTCGCGCAAGCGAGATCCTGCGCCTCCAGCATCAGCACGGATAAACCGCGTCCAGCGGCGTCTGCCGCGATACCAGCACCATTGATGCCGCCACCTATCACAATCAGATCTTTGGTTTCCATGCTGCCCTCATTCACTTTCGCTAAAGCTCATAAATGTTCGTTATCGAACATATTAGCAAAGAATCGCGCTTTGGGTAACATTGAAAAAACATTTTAGAGTGATATGTATAACATTATGGCGTTTATCTGCCGCTTCGACGTAAACTGTGCGGTAAATTTGCCCACTTGTTTGTAAAGAAAGAGAGACGCATGGATCAGTTCGAATGTATTAACGTTGCCGACGCGCACCAGAAGTTGCAGGAAAAAGAGGCGGTGCTGGTCGATATTCGCGATCCACAGAGTTTCGCTATGGGGCATGCGGTGCAGGCTTTCCATTTAACCAACGACACGCTGGGCGCGTTTATGCGTGATAACGACTTTGACACTCCGGTGATGGTGATGTGTTATCACGGCAATAGCAGCAAAGGGGCGGCGCAGTATCTGCTGCAACAGGGCTACGATGTGGTCTATAGCATTGACGGCGGCTTTGAAGCCTGGCAGCGACAGTTTCCCGCAGAGGTGGCGTACGGCGCGTAACGCTTTATACTGTCCCCTTTTGTGTGGAATAAGCGACAGCAACGATGTTGATGATTACCTCTTTTGCTAACCCCCGCGTGGCGCAGGCGTTTGTTGATTACATGGCGACGCAGGGTGTTATCCTCACGATTCAACAACATAACCAGAGCGATGTCTGGCTGGCGGATGAGTCCCAGGCCGAGCGCGTGCGGGCGGAGCTGGCGCGTTTTCTCGAAAACCCGGCAGATCCGCGTTATCTGGCGGCCAGCTGGCTGGCAGGCCATACCGGCAGTGGCCTGCATTATCGCCGTTATCCTTTCTTTGCTGCCTTGCGTGAACGCGCAGGTCCGGTGACCTGGGTGATGATGATCGCCTGCGTGGTGGTGTTTATTGCCATGCAAATTCTCGGCGATCAGGAAGTGATGTTATGGCTGGCCTGGCCATTCGATCCAACACTGAAATTTGAGTTCTGGCGTTACTTCACCCACGCGTTAATGCACTTCTCGCTGATGCATATCCTCTTTAACCTGCTTTGGTGGTGGTATCTCGGCGGCGCGGTGGAAAAACGCCTCGGTAGCGGTAAGCTAATTGTCATTACGCTTATCAGCGCCCTGTTAAGCGGCTATGTGCAGCAAAAATTCAGCGGGCCGTGGTTTGGCGGGCTTTCTGGCGTGGTGTATGCGCTGATGGGCTACGTCTGGCTACGTGGCGAACGCGATCCGCAAAGTGGCATTTACCTGCAACGTGGGTTAATTATCTTTGCGCTGATCTGGATTGTCGCCGGATGGTTTGATTTGTTTGGGATGTCGATGGCGAACGGAGCACACATCGCCGGATTAGCCGTGGGTTTAGCGATGGCTTTTGTTGATTCGCTCAATGCGCGAAAACGAAAATAATTCCAGGGATTTATAAATGAAACAAACACAACGTCACAACGGTATTATCGAACTGGTTAAACAGCAGGGTTATGTCAGTACCGAGGAACTGGTGGAGCACTTCTCCGTCAGCCCGCAGACTATTCGCCGCGACCTCAACGAGCTGGCAGAGCAAAACCTGATCCTGCGCCATCATGGCGGCGCGGCGCTGCCTTCCAGTTCGGTTAACACGCCGTGGCACGATCGTAAAGCCACCCAGACCGAAGAAAAAGAGCGCATCGCCCGCAAAGTGGCGGAGCAAATCCCCAATGGCTCGACGCTGTTTATCGATATCGGCACCACGCCGGAAGCGGTGGCGCACGCGCTGCTCAATCACAGCAATTTGCGCATTGTCACCAACAATCTCAACGTTGCTAACACGTTGATGGTAAAAGAAGATTTCCGCATTATTCTCGCCGGTGGCGAATTACGTAGCCGCGATGGCGGGATCATTGGCGAAGCGACGCTCGATTTTATCTCCCAGTTCCGCCTTGATTTCGGCATTCTGGGGATCAGCGGCATCGACAGCGACGGCTCGCTGCTGGAGTTCGATTACCACGAAGTTCGTACCAAGCGCGCCATTATTGAGAACTCGCGCCACGTTATGCTGGTGGTTGACCATTCAAAATTTGGCCGTAATGCGATGGTCAATATGGGGAGCATCAGCATGGTTGATGCCGTCTACACCGACGCCCCGCCGCCAGTAAGCGTGATGCAGGTGCTGACGGACCACCATATTCAACTGGAGCTGTGCTGATCCTGCACGGCTTCCCACGTCAGACCAAAACGCGCCAGGTATTTGCGTAGCCGATCCGCGTCATTGACGCTGGCTTTGCCCTGGCGCGAAACATCAAAAAGCTGTCGTCCGGCAGCAGAAAGCGACTTTGCCTGGCGGCAGATAGCGATAACGTGTTCCAGTTGCATACGGTCGAAGAGATCGATGTTTTCTGCCTCTGCGCCCAGCAACGCCGTAAGCGCGGAGGGGCGGCTCTCCTGCCAGTTATAGCGCAGACGGTTTATCTCATCTTCCACCACGTCCAGAGTGATGCGTCCGCTAGTGGCAAAGGTGGCCATCCGCGTGACGCTGGCAGAAAGTTCGCGAAAGTTACCGCGCCATGTTGCCTGGGGAGATGTTGCAAAGGCCAGCCAGGCACGCCGCGCTTCGGTGTTAAAACGCACGCTGTCACCAGTGAGTGTGGCGTGGCGCTCCACTTCATAATCCAGGTTCGGTTCAATATCTTCCTGGCGCTGGCGTAGACCCGGCAGGGTGAAGGTCCAGAGATTGATCCGCGCGTACAGATCTTCGCGGAATTTGCCTTCGGCAACCAGCTGGCGCAAATCGCGCACCGTTCCGGCGATAAGCTGAAAATCACTGCTCACCTGGCGATCGCTGCCAAACGGGTAAAAGGTTTTCTCTTCAATAGCTTTCAGCAGCATTGCCTGTTCGTCTGCGCCCAGTTCGCCAATCTCATCAAGAAACAACATTCCGCCGTTGGCGCTGCGTAATAATCCTTCACGAGATTCCCGCGCCCCGGTAAACGCGCCTTTCACATGACCAAACAGCGTCGACATCGCGGTATCGCCGCGCAGGGTGGCGCAGTTCACTTCCACAAACGCGCCGCTAAACTGATGCCGTGCCTGTTTTAACTCGAAGATGCGTCGCGCCAGAAATGACTTACCTGCGCCGGTCGGGCCGTTAAGCAGAATCGGCGCGCGGGATTTAATCGCCACTTTTTCGATCTGCTCAATCATGCGGTTGAAGTGGGGGTTACGCGTGGCAATACCGGATTTGAGGAAATCGAGCGTTTGCTGCCGTTCCTCGGCAAAGCGGCTGGCGATGGCGTTATAACGGCTTAAATCGAGATCGATAATCGTCACTTCACCTGGGCAGCGCGGCTGTTCTTTTTTGCGCGGAGTTGAAGATTGTATCAACCGGGCGGGTAGATAACGCGCTTCCGCCAGCAGAAACCAGCAAATCTGCGCGACGTGGGTGCCGGTGGTGATGTGAATTAAATAGTCTTCTTTTTCTGGCTGAAACTCGTAACCACGGGCGAAATCATGCAGGCAGGCGTAAACCTCTTCGAAATCCCACGGGTTATGCAGTTCAATCTCAACGCCCACCACTTCTGTTTCTGGCGAAACGCTGGCGATATCGCGTTTAAGCGTTTCAAATAGCGAGCGCGAGCGGGCATCGTGCAATAATTCCAGTCGATCGATGACCAACGATTCTTGCTGGCATATACAGAGTGACGGACGCCATTTTGACCAGCGCTGACTGCCGCGTCCGGCATAATCCAGCACGGTACCGACAAAGCCAAAAGCCACTGTTTTACGCATCTTAGATATCCTTATAAAAGGCGATATTTCATTATCGGTAAATCGGCTTTGCGGGAAATCTCCGTTTACGGACATAAAGATATAATCTTTTTAGAAACAATAAATTAAAAAATTAATCTGCTTATTTAATTTTCTGGCACGACGGTTGCAATTATCAGGACCGCAAACAACGAAAAGAGAAAAACAAAATGAATTACGAATTACTGACCACTGAAAATGCCCCGGTAAAAATGTGGACCAAAGGCGTGCCGGTAGAAGCCGATGCGCGTCAGCAACTTATTAATACGGCGAAGATGCCGTTTATTTTCAAACATATTGCGGTAATGCCTGATGTACACCTGGGTAAAGGTTCCACCATTGGTAGCGTGATCCCGACCAAAGGGGCGATTATTCCGGCGGCGGTGGGCGTGGATATTGGCTGTGGAATGAACGCGCTGCGTACCGCGTTAACGGCGGCAGACCTGCCTGAAAACCTGGCGGAGCTGCGTCAAGCGATTGAAACGGCCGTACCACACGGGCGTACTACCGGGCGTTGTAAACGTGATAAAGGCGCATGGGAAAACCCGCCTTTTAACGTCGATGCGAAATGGGCTGAGCTGGAGGCCGGTTATCAGTGGTTAACGCAAAAATATCCGCGTTTCCTTAACACTAACAACTATAAACACCTGGGAACGCTGGGAACGGGTAACCACTTTATTGAAATCTGCCTTGATGAGTCGGAGCAGGTGTGGATTATGCTGCACTCCGGTTCACGCGAAATTGGTAACGCCATCGGGACTTACTTTATCGATCTGGCGCAAAAAGAGATGCAGGACCAACTTGAGACGTTGCCGTCGCGTGATCTGGCGTACTTTATGGAAGGTACGGAATACTTTGATGATTACCTAAGAGCCGTGGCCTGGGCGCAGCTTTTCGCCAGCCTTAACCGCGATGCGATGATGGAAAATGTGGTAACGGCGTTGCAGAGCATTACGCAGAAAACGGTCAGACAGCCACAAACGCTGGCGATGGAAGAGATCAACTGTCACCACAACTATGTGCAAAAAGAACAGCACTTTGGTGAAGAGATCTACGTGACGCGTAAAGGTGCGGTGTCTGCGCGTGCTGGTCAATATGGAATTATTCCCGGTTCGATGGGAGCAAAAAGCTTTATCGTCCGTGGGCTGGGAAATGAAGAGTCGTTCTGTTCGTGCAGCCACGGTGCCGGGCGGGTAATGAGCCGAACTAAAGCGAAAAAACTGTTCAGCGTGGAAGACCAAATTCGTGCCACCGCGCATGTGGAATGCCGTAAAGATGCCGAAGTGATCGACGAAATCCCGATGGCGTATAAAGATATTGATGCGGTGATGGCGGCACAAAGCGATCTGGTGGAAGTTATCTACACCCTGCGTCAGGTGGTGTGCGTAAAAGGATAAATGATGAAAAGGATGATTGCGCTGGATGGCGCACAGGGCGAAGGCGGCGGGCAGATCCTGCGCTCGGCGCTGAGCCTGTCGATGATAACCGGCCAGCCATTTACCATCACTGGCATTCGAGCCGGACGGGCGAAACCGGGGCTGCTGCGCCAGCATCTGACCGCGGTAAAAGCGGCTGCGGAAATTTGTAGGGCAACGGTGGAAGGCGCGGAGCTGGGATCGCAGCGTCTGGTCTTCCGGCCTGGCACCGTGCGCGGCGGCGATTACCGCTTTGCTATCGGTAGCGCCGGAAGTTGTACGCTGGTGCTGCAAACGGTGCTGCCCGCGCTGTGGTTTGCCGATGGACCTTCGCGTGTTGAAGTGAGCGGCGGCACCGATAACCCGTCGGCGCCGCCTGCGGATTTTATCCGCCGGGTGCTGGAGCCGCTGCTGGCGAAAATAGGAATTCATCAGCAAACCACGCTGTTACGTCACGGTTTTTATCCTGCCGGAGGCGGTGTGGTGGCAACGGAAGTCTCGCCCGTGGCATCGTTTAACACCTTGCAACTTGGCGAGCGCGGGAACATTGTGCAGATGCGTGGAGAAGTTCTATTAGCTGGTGTGCCGCGCCATGTTGCTGAGCGTGAAATCGCTACACTGGCGGGGAGTTTTTCCCTGCATGAACAGAATATTCATAACCTGCCGCGTGACCAGGGGCCGGGTAATACCGTCTCGCTGGAAGTCGAAAGTGAAAATATCACTGAACGCTTTTTCGTCGTCGGTGAAAAGCGCGTCAGTGCCGAGGTGGTAGCCGCGCAGTTAGTGAAAGAGGTGAAACGCTACCTGGCAAGCCCAGCGGCGGTGGGGGAATATCTCGCCGACCAACTGGTACTGCCGATGGCGCTGGCGGGCGCGGGAGAATTTACGGTCGCCCATCCTTCATGCCATCTGCTGACCAATATCGCGGTGGTGGAGCGTTTCTTGCCGGTGCGGTTTGGTTTGATAGAAACAGATGGCGTAACGCGGGTGAGTATTGAATGATGTAAAGATGTAAACCGGATCCAATGCATTATCCGGCTAAACTCACACCCCATAACCCATCATCTTCAGCAGTTTCTGCGCGTGCTGCACGGCAGCCTGACGGTGGGCGACGCCGAGTTTTTGGTACAGATTGCGGATATGCGTCTTGATGGTGGTTGCCGCCACTTCCAGTTCGCCCGCAATTTGTTCATTGCTGTAACCGGAGTAGATCAGCCCCAGGACCTGCCATTCACGTTGGGTCAACGGGCTGGTGCGGATTAGTTCTGGCACTTCCGGATGATTTAGCAGACGTTCAACGAAATTCTCATCGAAATGGGCGAATTTATGCCGATGATGTTGATTGATTTCTCGCAGAATACGCTGCGCGCGATGCTGTTCCAGTTCCGGCAGCGTATTAAGTTGAATCAGCTGGCGCAGTTGTTGCGCCATCGCTTCGCCTTCGATGACAAAATGACTGATAAATCCGGTGCGATTCGCCAGTTTTAATGCGTCCAGCAACACGCGCTGGGCGTCACTTTTACGTCCGGCCTGCCAGTACAGTTGATTAAGCAGCAACAGGTTACGGTTGAGATCGCTCATCAACCGCAGACTGCGGGCATTTTCATTGAGTTCTTCGAGAACAATTTCCGCAGGTTCAAACTCGCCCAGCAAGATTTGTGCGCGGGCAATGTTGCGCCATTGACCTTGCAGGAAGTGGTTGTTCGCAAACTCCGGTTTAGCCGTATGACGCAACCAGTTGGCAGCGGCGGCTTTATCGCCGGTCATTTGCCAGTAAATCACCCGGACTTTGTTGGCGTTAGAGATCCAGTCGCTGTGATATTTGCCATTCCCCAGCAGGTTTTCCAGACGGTTCAACTGGCTACGGGCGTTATCTAAATCACCACGGGCCAGCGAGCATTGAATCAACATTGCCAGGCACTGAAGCTGTTGCTGTGGCTGATAAGACGACAAGACTTCAATCCCGCTACGCGCCGACGCTTCGGCTTCATCCAGCCGTGCCCAGGCCCATAACAGTTGTGCTCGGATGCGCACCAGAAACTCATGCATTGGCAGCTGTTCCAGATGCTGCTCGTTGATCAGCTGGAACGCTTTTTCCTGCGTTTCCCACGCGGTTTGCAGGAACCCTTGGGCAAACAGAATTTCACTTTGCTGAATTAAACTCCATAAGGCGTAGTGCCAGACGTCGTGCTGGCGTGCCATCTGTTCGGTTTGCTGCACTAGCGCCAGTGAGCGGGTCAATTCGCCTTTGCAGTGCAGCACTTCACCCAGCACCGAGGTTGCCACAATGCGGCTATAGAACCAGCCCGGCGGCAGCTCTTCCAGTGCCAGTTTTGCCAGCCGTTCCGCTTCATCCGGATTACCATCGTTAATCGCCACCTGGGCGCGCAGAGCGTTAAATTCTGCGTGCATGGTGCCTTCTCTGATGTCCTTGATTTCATGTTCAGCACGGGCTAGCAGGGTGTTAACTTCGCCATAGCGATGTTGGCTTTGCATTAGCCACGCCTGCAATAACACTAACTGCGGATTTTCCAGCAAACTGTCCCACGGCAGGGCCTTAAGCGACTCTTCCAGCAGCGACAGTTCGCTATGGTTGAACAAACTCCAGGCGTGATTAAGCAGAATATCGCGCAGCATCAGCGCATCGCCTGCCGCCAGCGCATGATGAATCGCTTCGCTGGGAAATCCCTGGGCCATCCAGCTTTCTGCGGCGGCACGGTGGATTTCCGGCAGCTCCGCCGCCAGTTCCCACTGGCAGCTCCGCCGCCAGTTCCCACTGGCAGCGCTGGCGCAGGAAGTTGCCAAACAGCGGGTGATAGCAGAACCACTCGCCGGTATCATCCATCCGCTGTAAAAACAGCCCCTGACGCTCAATCTCTTCGAGACGCATTTGCCCGTTTTCTTCGCCGGTCACACGGGTGATGAGGGCATCGTTCATTGAGCGCAAAATGGCGCTTTTCAACAGAAAATGGCGCGTTGCGAGATCGACGTTATCCAAAACCTCATCGACCAGATAATCCGAAAGATGGCTGGCATTGATTCCCGCCAGGCGGCGTGCCGACTTATGGGCTGAGTGGGTATTCTGCCGGGCGGAGAGGGCGATTAGCTGTAGTGCCGTCGCCCAACCGGAAACGTCATCGCAAATCCGACTGCTTTCTGCGGCTTCAATCGGCGATGACAGACGGCAATCAAAAAACTGCTTCGCTTCCTGATGGGTAAATGCCAGTTGCTGACTGCCAATTTCCAGCAGTTGGTCACGAACACGCAGATTGGCAATGCCCAGTTGCGGAAGGTTGCGTGACAACACCACCAGGGTGAGATTTTCTGGTTGATGGCGAATAAAGAAGCGCATTGACTCGTGGATCACTGGATTAGTGATCAGATGATAGTCATCGATGACCAGATAAAGTGGGCTATGCCATTCCGCCAGCTCAATGAAAAGCTGGGCGAAGAGTGACGTCAGGCTGGCATATTGCCGTTTTTGCGCCATCGTCTCACATATCGCACAGTGACCGTTGGTTGCCTGCTGCACGGCGGCAATGAGATAGCTGGCGAAACGCTCTTGCTGGTTATCACCTTCATCCAGCGAGTACCAGCCGATATCGTTTTTGCCTGCCGCCCACTGGGAAATGAGGGTGGTCTTTCCGTAGCCCGCAGGACTCGTGATCAGCGCCAGCCGGAAGTTGTTCGCGCCGGAAAGTTTAGCCAGCAGGCGCTCACGAACCACGGTATGGTCGAGTCGAACCGGACGACTTAGTTTTGACGGAATCAGCATAGTTAATCACTTCACTGTGGAAAATGAGGAAATATTATTTTTTTTGCGCTTCGTAATTAATGGTTATAAGGTCGGCCAGAAACCTTTCTAATGCAAGCGATGACGTTTTTTTATGTGTCTGAATTTGCACTGTGTCACAATTCCAAATCTTTATTAACAACTCACCTAAAACGACGCTGATCCAGCGTGAATACTGGTTTCCCTTATGTTCATCAGATTCATTTAAGCAAGGGTTTCTTCTTCATTCCTGATGAAAGTGCCATCTAAAAAGATGATCTTAATAAATCTATTAAGAATGAGATGGAGCACACTGGATATTTTACTTGTGAAACTGTTTCACTCCTTTACTTAATTTATAGAGTTACCTTCCGCTTTTTGAAAATACGCAACGGCCATTTTTTGCACTTAGATACAGATTTTCTGCGCTGTATGGCATTGATTTGCTGCTAATCCTGTGGTTTGCACTAGCTTTAAGTGGTCGAGATCACATTTCCTTGCTCATCCCCGCAACTCCTCCCTGCCTAATCCCCCGCAGGATGAGGAAGGTCAACATCGAGCCTGGCAAACTAGCGATAACGTTGTGTTGAAAATCTAAGAAAAGTGGAACTCCTATGTCACAACCTATTTTTAACGATAAGCAATTTCAGGAAGCGCTTTCACGTCAGTGGCAGCGTTATGGCTTAAATTCTGCGGCTGAAATGACTCCTCGCCAGTGGTGGCTGGCAGTGAGTGAAGCACTGGCCGAAATGCTGCGTGCTCAGCCATTCGCCAAACCGGTGGCGAATCAGCGACATGTTAACTACATCTCAATGGAGTTTTTGATTGGTCGTCTGACGGGCAACAACCTGTTGAATCTCGGCTGGTATCAGGATGTACAGGATTCGTTGAAGGCTTATGACATCAACCTGACTGACCTGCTGGAAGAAGAGATCGACCCGGCGCTGGGTAACGGTGGTCTGGGACGTCTGGCGGCGTGCTTCCTCGACTCAATGGCAACTGTCGGTCAGTCTGCGACGGGTTACGGTCTGAACTATCAATATGGTTTGTTCCGCCAGTCTTTTGTCGATGGCAAACAGGTTGAAGCGCCGGATGACTGGCATCGCAGTAACTACCCGTGGTTCCGCCACAACGAAGCACTGGATGTGCAGGTAGGGATTGGCGGTAAAGTGATGAAAGACGGACGCTGGGAGCCGGAGTTTACCATTACCGGTCAAGCGTGGGATCTCCCCGTTGTCGGCTATCGTAATGGCGTGGCGCAGCCGCTGCGTCTGTGGCAGGCGACGCATGCGCATCCGTTTGATCTAACTAAATTTAACGACGGTGATTTCCTGCGCGCCGAACAGCAAGGCATCAATGCGGAAAAACTGACCAAAGTTCTCTATCCAAACGACAACCATACTGCCGGTAAAAAGCTGCGCCTGATGCAGCAATACTTCCAGTGTGCCTGTTCGGTAGCGGATATTTTGCGTCGCCATCATCTGGCGGGGCGTAAACTGCACGAACTGGCGGATTACGAAGTTATTCAGCTGAACGATACCCATCCAACTATCGCGATTCCAGAACTGCTGCGCGTGCTGATCGATGAGCACCAGATGAGCTGGGATGACGCTTGGGCCATCACCAGCAAAACTTTCGCTTACACCAACCATACCCTGATGCCAGAAGCGCTGGAACGCTGGGATGTGAAACTGGTGAAAGGCTTACTGCCGCGCCATATGCAGATTATTAACGAAATTAATACTCGCTTTAAAAAGCTGGTGGAGAAAACCTGGCCGGGCGATGAAAAAGTGTGGGCCAAACTGGCGGTGGTGCACGATAAACAAGTGCATATGGCGAACCTGTGTGTGGTTGGCGGTTTCGCGGTGAACGGTGTTGCGGCGCTGCACTCGGATCTGGTGGTGAAAGATCTGTTCCCGGAATATCACCAGCTATGGCCGAACAAATTCCATAACGTCACCAACGGTATTACCCCACGTCGCTGGATCAAACAGTGCAACCCTGCACTGGCGGCTCTGTTGGATAAATCACTGCAAAAAGAGTGGGCTAACGATCTCGATCAGCTGATCAATCTGGAAAAATTCGCTGATGATGCGAAATTCCGTCAGCAATATCGCGAGATCAAGCAGGCGAATAAAGTCCGTCTGGCGGAGTTTGTGAAAGTTCGTACCGGTATTGAGATCAATCCACAGGCGATTTTCGATATTCAGATCAAACGTCTGCATGAGTACAAACGCCAGCACCTGAATCTGCTGCATATTCTGGCGTTGTACAAAGAAATTCGTGAAAACCCGCAGGCTGATCGCGTACCGCGCGTCTTCCTCTTCGGCGCGAAAGCGGCACCGGGCTACTACCTGGCGAAGAATATTATCTTTGCGATCAACAAAGTGGCTGACGTGATCAACAACGATCCACTGGTTGGCGATAAGTTGAAGGTGGTGTTCCTGCCGGATTATTGCGTTTCGGCGGCGGAAAAACTGATCCCGGCGGCGGATATCTCCGAACAAATTTCGACTGCAGGTAAAGAAGCTTCCGGTACCGGCAATATGAAACTGGCGCTCAATGGTGCGCTTACTGTCGGTACGCTGGATGGTGCGAACGTTGAAATCGCCGAGAAAGTCGGTGAAGAAAATATCTTTATTTTTGGTCATACCGTGGAACAAGTGAAGGCTATTCTGGCCAAAGGCTACGACCCGGTGAAATGGCGGAAGAAAGATAAGGTGCTGGACGCAGTATTGAAAGAGCTGGAAAGCGGTAAATACAGCGACGGCGATAAGCATGCCTTCGACCAGATGCTGCACAGTATCGGCAAACAGGGCGGCGATCCGTATCTGGTGATGGCGGATTTCGCAGCCTATGTTGAGGCACAAAAGCAGGTGGATGTGCTGTACCGCGACCAGGAGGCCTGGACTCGCGCGGCGATCCTCAATACCGCCCGCTGCGGTATGTTTAGCTCGGATCGCTCTATTCGCGATTATCAGGCTCGTATCTGGCAGGCAAAACGCTAAGGAAGCTCGATGGAAAGCAAACGTCTGGATAATGCCGCGCTGGCGGCGGGGATTAGCCCCAATTACATCAATGCCCACGGTAAACCGCAGTCGATTAGCGCCGAAACCAAACGGCGTTTGCTTGACGCGATGCATCAACGTACCGCCACGAAAGTGGCGGTAACGCCAGTCCCGAATGTCATGGTTTATACCAGCGGCAAAAAAATGCCGATGGTGGTGGAGGGCAGCGGCGAATATAGCTGGCAGCTGACCACCGAAGAAGGAACGCAGTACAAAGGCCATGTAACGGGGGGCAAAGCGTTCAATCTACCGACGAAGCTGCCGGAAGGTTATCACACGCTAACACTCACCCAGGACGACCAGCGCGCGCATTGCCGGGTGATTGTCGCCCCGAAACGTTGTTACGAACCGCAGGCTTTGCTGAATAAACAAAAGCTGTGGGGTGCCTGCGTTCAGCTTTATACGCTGCGATCGGAAAAAAACTGGGGTATTGGGGATTTTGGCGATCTCAAAGCGATGCTGGTGGATGTGGCAAAACGTGGCGGGTCGTTCATTGGCCTGAACCCGATTCATGCGCTCTATCCGGCAAATCCGGAGAGCGCCAGCCCATACAGCCCGTCTTCTCGCCGTTGGCTGAATGTGATTTATATCGACGTTAACGCCGTTGAAGATTTCCATCTTAGCGAAGAGGCTCAGGCCTGGTGGCAGTTGCCGACCACGCAACAGACGCTGCAACAGGCGCGCGATGCCGACTGGGTCGATTACTCCACGGTTACCGCCCTAAAAATGACAGCATTACGAATGGCGTGGAAAGGTTTCGCGCAACGTGATGATGAGCAGATGGCCGCGTTTCGCCAGTTTGTTGCAGAGCAGGGCGACAGCCTGTTCTGGCAGGCAGCCTTTGATGCGCTACATGCCCAGCAAGTGAAAGAGGACGAAATGCGCTGGGGCTGGCCTGCATGGCCAGAGATGTATAAGAACGTGGATTCACCAGAAGTGCGTCAGTTCTGCGAAGAACATCGTGATGACGTCGATTTTTATCTCTGGTTGCAGTGGCTGGCTTACAGCCAGTTTGCCGCCTGCTGGGAGATAAGCCAGGGCTATGAAATGCCGATTGGCTTGTATCGTGATCTGGCGGTTGGCGTAGCGGAAGGTGGGGCGGAAACCTGGTGTGACCGTGAACTATATTGCCTGAAAGCATCGGTTGGCGCGCCGCCGGATATCCTCGGCCCGTTGGGGCAGAACTGGGGATTACCGCCAATGGACCCGCATATCATCACCGCGCGTGCCTATGAACCGTTTATCGAGCTGTTGCGTGCCAATATGCAAAACTGCGGCGCATTACGAATTGACCATGTGATGTCGATGCTGCGTTTGTGGTGGATACCGTATGGCGAGACGGCAGATCAGGGCGCGTATGTTCACTATCCGGTGGATGATCTGCTCTCGATTCTGGCACTCGAAAGTAAACGTCATCGCTGTATGGTGATTGGTGAAGATCTCGGTACCGTACCGGTAGAGATTGTCGGTAAGCTGCGCAGCAGCGGTGTGTACTCTTACAAAGTGCTCTATTTCGAAAACGACCACGAGAAGACGTTCCGTGCACCGAAAGCGTATCCGGAGCAGTCGATGGCGGTTGCGGCGACACATGACCTGCCAACGCTGCGTGGTTACTGGGAGAGCGGGGATCTAACGCTGGGCAAAACCCTGGGGCTGTATCCGGATGAAGTGGTACTGCGCGGTCTGTATCAGGATCGCGAACTGGCGAAGCAAGGGCTGCTGGATGCACTGCATAAATATGGTTGTCTGCCAAAACGTGCCGGGCATAAGGCATCGTTGATGTCGATGACGCCGACGCTGAACCGTGGTTTGCAGCGCTACATTGCCGACAGTAACAGTGCTCTGTTAGGACTACAGCCGGAAGACTGGCTGGATATGGCCGAACCGGTGAATATTCCTGGCACCAGTTACCAGTATAAAAACTGGCGACGCAAGCTTTCCGCAACGCTTGAGTCGATGTTTGCCGATGATGGCGTGAACAAGTTGCTGAAGGATTTGGACAGACGGCGCAGAGCTGCAGCGAAGAAGAAGTAGAGTGCGGTTGATGTCGGATGCGATGCATCCGGCAGTCAGTGTTATCAAATCGCCATATTCAGCAGCAGACAGCCTACCAGACCGCACACCGAGATAATGGTTTCCAGCATCGACCAGGATTTGATGGTCTCGCCGATAGTCAGGTTAAAGTACTCTTTGAACAGCCAGAAGCCCGGATCGTTCACATGAGAGAAAATCACACTACCGGAACCCAGCGCGATACGCAGTACGGCAGCAATCGACCAGGCCATCAGCAGCGGAGAAATGTTGGTTTCGTGCATCATGGAAGCAATGTATTTGTCCACGCCGCTGTCTACCAGCACCTGCTTGAACGCACCGCCACCACCGATGATCAACAGCATCATCGCAATGATTTTGATGGAAGAAACCAGCGTGTCGTTAATCTGATCCATTGAACGACCACGGTTCAGACCAAAGGTGAACATCGCAATCAGCACGGCAATCAGCGTTGCCATTACCGGGTCACCGAGGAACTCCCCTACCGGCAGGAAAGCGTGACCTTTCGGCAGGATCATTTCGGCAATCGCACGCATCGCCATCAGCACAACCGGCACCAGAGAGGTCCAGACGCTGACGCCAAAGCTCGGCATCTCTTCTTCGCTGAAGGTTTTCGCGCTGTAGAGACCTTCCGGGATTGGCTTATCGATACCTTTCAACACGCGAGCGTAAACCGGACCGGCGAGAATCACGGTCGGGATTGCCAGAATAGTACCGTACAGCAGGGTTTTACCCATATCGGCATTGAAAATGGTGGCAATCGCAGTCGGGCCCGGATGCGGTGGCAGGAAGCCGTGGGTCACAGACAGTGCAGCCGCCATTGGTACACCAACATACAGCAATGGAATATTCGCGGAAGCCGCGATGGTAAACACCAGCGGCAGCATCAGCACGAAGCCCACTTCATAGAACAGGGCAAAACCAACGGTAAAACCGGTTAACACCACCGCCCACTGGATGTGCTTTTTACCAAATTTGGCAATCAGCGTGGTGGCGATACGTTGTGCGCCACCGCAGTCTGCCAGCATTTTGCCCAGCATTGCGCCAAAACCCATGATCAGGGCAAGGCTACCGAGCGTCCCGCCGACACCGGCTTTGATGGAGCCAATAACTTTATCCAGCGGCATTCCTTGCATTAATCCAACAGCAAGCGCCACGAGGACGAGAGCGATGAAGCCGTTCATTTTGAAGCGGATCATCAGGAGCAACAACAAGATTACACCGATAGCAACAATGACTAATGGCATGATTTACCTGGCCTTTCATTTGTTATGGGTAACGTCAATTTTCTGACGACAAACTCTAATTATCCCAATCGGGAACAGAGATATTGCGGCACCACGACTGATACCCACTAAAACTAATTATTGTAGTCAGATGTCAGGAGTATGTTTGGTACCCATGTGAATGATACGGGTAACATCTGGCGTTTGAGAATCACCAGAGCGGGGTAAATTTAAATTATGAGAGGTTGGTCATATTATCGCGGGGAAACGAAGGGAGGGATTTGCCAAAGCAATGCTGTGCCAACGTCTGGCACATGTTCAACGTAGGCCCGAAATGACGCTTTAGCGTCGCATCGGGCAATCTACAAAAGAGGGGATAACTTAGTAGTAGGAGTGTTCGCCGCGCTGGTGTTCGGTGAGATCGCGCACACCTTTCAGCTCCGGGAATTCGTTCAGCAGCTGCTTCTCGATCCCTTCTTTCAGCGTCACATCGACCATGGAACAACCGTTACAGCCGCCGCCAAATTGCAGAATGGCGTAACCGTCTTCGGTGATTTCCATCAGCGAAACGCGACCACCGTGACCAGCAAGCTGTGGGTTGATCTGCGACTGCAGCATATACTCCACGCGCTCCATCAGCGGTGCATCGTCTGCCACTTTACGCATTTTGGCGTTCGGGGCTTTCAGCGTTAACTGAGAACCCAACTGGTCGGTAACAAAGTCGATCTCTGCATCTTCCAGGTATGGTGCGCTTAACTCATCAACATACGCGGTCAGCAGGTCAAATTTCAGGGCAGTGTCGGTGGCTTCCACGGCATCCGGCGGACAATAAGAAACACCACATTCAGCGTTAGGCGTGCCAGGGTTAATCACAAATACGCGGATTTGTGTCCCTTCTTCCTGATTTGCCAGCAGTTTGGCAAAGTGCGCTTGTGCAGCATCGGAAATACGGATCATAGTAATGGCCTAATAGTTGACTATTTTAGTTGGTTATAATACGCCCATCATCGAGGCTCTACAAGGTTCGACAAAGGCACCAGACCTGGACAGTCGCCGCACCATTGCGTAAAAGCAACTGCGCAATCTCTGCGACGGTACTTCCGGTGGTAACGACATCATCCACAATCACCATATGGCGACCTTGCACGGGCAATTCAAGACGAAAGGCATTTTTCAGGTTGCGCTTGCGCAGCCGGGCACTGAGAAAATGCTGGGTCGCAGTGGCCCGTGTACGTGTGACGGCTTCGCTATCCCATTGGCAGTGCAACCAGCGTGATAACGGCTGACACAGCAAATCGCTCTGATTAAATCCCCGACGCCAGTGACGCCGCTGCCATAACGGAACGCTGATGATGCGATCCGGCAATTGCAACCCGGTGGTGCGACGAGCGTGTAAGACTTCCAATAGTAACAGACGTGACAGGGCGCTGGCGATTTCACTGCGCCGGGAAAATTTAAGCTGGTGGATAAGCGGACTTAACGGCGGCGCATAGTCGGCAACCGTGACCAGTCTTTGCCAGGGCGGCGGTTTTTGCAGGCAGCGACCGCAGGGAAGATGGGAGTGTGTGGCGGGTAATCCACATTGTGGGCATAACGTTTTATCTGTGCGGGTGGCGCGTGAACAGACCGAACAAATCCCCCAATGACCTAACGCCAGTGGCATTCGGCATAGCCAGCATAATCCCGGTACTGTTAGCATATGTTCATCCTTGTAAGTCAAAAGAGAACAATAGCGGATGAATAACATCTGGTGGCAGACCAAAGGTCAGGGGAATGTTCATCTTGTGCTGCTGCACGGATGGGGACTGAATGCCGAAGTGTGGCGTTGCATTGACGAGGAACTTAGCTCGCATTTTACGCTGCACCTTGTTGACCTGCCCGGCTTCGGGCGTAGCCGGGGATTTGGTGCGCTGTCACTTGCTGATATGGCCGAAGCCGTGCTGCATGATAAAGCCATTTGGTTAGGCTGGAGTCTGGGCGGGCTGGTGGCAAGCCAGATTGCGTTAACCCATCCCGAGCGTGTTCAGGCGCTGGTCACCGTGGCGTCGTCACCTTGTTTTAGTGCTCGTGACGAGTGGCCGGGGATAAAACCGGACGTGCTGGCGGGATTTCAGCAGCAACTCAGTGATGATTTTCAGCGTACAGTGGAGCGGTTCCTGGCGTTACAAACCATGGGGACTGAAACGGCGCGCCAGGATGCGCGGGCGTTGAAGAAAACCGTTCTGGCGTTACCGATGCCGGAGGTTGACGTGCTTAATGGCGGGCTGGAAATCCTGAAAACGGTCGATCTCCGTCAGCCGCTGCAAAACGTGTCCATGCCGTTTTTGCGATTGTATGGCTATCTCGACGGTCTGGTGCCGCGCAAAGTGGTGCCGATGCTGGATAAACTTTGGCCTCACAGCGAATCATATATCTTCGCCAAAGCGGCCCATGCGCCGTTTATTTCGCATCCGGTCGAGTTTTGTCACCTGCTGGTGGCGTTGAAGCAGAGGGTGTTGGTGGTAAGTGAGAGCTAATTATTGTGGGTCGATTAAATTCACCAGTTTACTGATAACTTCACTAATCAATTTTTCATCGGCAACGGTATGAAATTTAGCGCCACGGGCAATAAGATCGACGGCTTTTAGCTGGTGACAAAGTACAACGCCATGCAGGTTACCGGTTTGCGTATCACGGGGGAGGACGTTCACCGTCACCCCTGTGGAACGTGCTGCATTTGCCCCTGTTGAAATCGGGCAGCACATAGCAACTTTTAAAACATTGTTGAGTTTTTTGTCCGTTACCACAATGCAATAATGTGGCCCCTGAAGTTCATGCCCGGCAACCGGATCAGGGTTAAAATACCAGATCTCACCACGATGTGGCGTCCGTGCCTTTACCATGCTTCATTACCTTTTTTCCCTTCAGCCCATCCTTCTGTGGACTGATTTAGCTCCGTAATTTCGCTTTCATCGATTTGGCTCAACAACTGCGCGACGGTAAGACGCCCACGCGGTTTGTGCTCTGTGGCGCGCAAATTAACGCTATCGCCTTTTTTCTCCACGGTAAGCTCTGTGCCCGGTGACCAGCCAAGATCGATGGCAAGATCTCGTGGGATAGTAACGATCATGGCTCCTCCTTGTTGCCGTAATTTCACTGTCTGCATATCAGTTCCCTAAGTGCTACTTTGTGTTACATGCAAGATAGCACAAAGTAGCACTTAAGCAGGGTAGAGTATCTACTGACTCGCCGCAGCCAACTCTTCTTCTGACAGCCCGGTAAATCGCATGATGTCTGCAAGAGGGACTCCGGATTCAAGCATTATTTTGGCTATATGCAGGGCTTTGGATTGTTCCCCCTCCTGCCGCAATCTTTCCGCAATAGTCATTAAACTCTCCTTGTGTTTCGGTGAACGTTCGGCAACGCCGTCGATAAAATCGTTAAAACGTACAGCGTCGCCAGTTTGCAGTATGTAATTAAACAGCCCTTTGATTTGTCTGTCATTAGCGTATCCACTACTTAATAAGCAGGCCATTTGCTCTACCAGCCCCATCAGATCGCGTTGACGAATATGTTTTTGAATTAACTCCAGCAGCGCCATACGTCGGTGCTGCATGATTTCATCATCAGGCATGACGGTGACATCAATCAGCGGAAATGCGGAGGCATAAAGCTGCCTTGCCAGTTTGGGATCGGCGAAACAATCCAGCCAACACAGCGAATAGGGATAGGGGCTTTCAATACCGTGGTAAAACAACAATGGCACCACCATCGGCAACGTTTTGTATCCAGCATCAAGGTGATTTTGCATTGCGGCAATAGCGTAACGCATCATGCGAAATGCGATCAGTTTGTTTGAGGTGCTTTGATGTTCAATCAGACAATAGATGTATCCTGGTCCTTGTTCCGTTTTCACCGACCACAGCACATCGGAATAGCTTTCACGCAGATCGTCATCAATAAAGCTGCTCGACTCCAGCTTGAGGGTTTTCATATCACAGAGCGCGTGAATGGGTGCCGGTAAATGAAACGCAAGAAAATCGCGTGCCGTCTCCGGTTGACGTAAAAAGAGTTTGAACAGCGCATCATGTGGGGTGGAACTCTGCTTTTTACTCATGGCGTTCCTTCACCTGTTGTTTGAATGCCGCGACTCTACGCGCCACTCCACATCTGTGCATTAGCGAGTTTTCATCCCTGCGAGACGCTTTCAGAGGAACTTACGTTGCGCTGCAAGAATTGCATTTTTATGGAAAGCCGCACGCAAAAAAGCCCGGATGCAAACGCATACCGGGCTTTTCAAAACAGGCGATGGAGTATGGTTAACGCAGCGCCCACCACTCGCGCAGACAGGCTTTGCCTTCCGGGCAGCTTTTACAACTGCCAGAGAGGCAGCCGTCAGGTTCTTCCTGAATCCGCACGGCTTTGCCCATGCTTTCCAGCTGTTGCAGCATGGCGTTAATCATTGGCTGCGGAGTGTTCAATGTCTGGCTTATCTGGGTCGCTTCCATACGGCCCCGTAACGCCAGCAAATCACGTACCTGAATAAGTGAAGCCATTAATGGCAATCACCGGTGGTGCTGGCTGCGCAGCAACTGCTTACCGACTTGCGGGTTGCCAGCAGTTCGATATCCACCCGGCTACGCGCGCGGCGCAGCAGACCGATAACTACGATGTTAAACAGGATTACCGCCAGAATGCACACCAGGCTGTAAGTTGGGTGCTGACTGTAGCTGGCGACCTGATAGAACAATGTTGCCAGTGAGTAAGCGATATTCAGCCCCCACAGGATGGAGAAGCCCATCCAGCCACGGCTTGATTCACGGGCGATGGCTCCCATCACCGAGATACATGGTACATACAGCAGGACGAAAATCAGGTAGCTGTATGCGGCAGCTGCGCTACCGAATTTCTGATCCATCACGCCCATCGCCCCGGTACCCATTTCACCGTCGCCTTTGCTAGCTTCAATGGGGTTCATCAGTACGCTAAGGCTGAAGGTGTCTTTCAGGCTCTGCCAGGTTTCATCTACCGCACTGAACAGCTCTTCACCGAGGTTGAATTCCGCCGGATTGAACTCTTCGTCCTGAATATTTTCTGCGGTGTAGAGGGTGTTGAGCGTACCCACCACCACTTCTTTTGCCATTGCGCCCGTAAACAGGCCAACCGTTGCCTGCCAGTTATCTTCATGTACGCCAATCGGCTTGAAGACAGGGGTTATCACCCGGCTGACGGAAGCCAGCGCCGAGTCGTTGATGTTATCGACGATTTTCCCGCTCAACGAGAAGCTGTTGAAAGCGCTCAGGAAAATGCTGACGATGATAATCACTTTACCAGCACGCAGAACGAAGCCCTTCAGACGCTGCCAGGTCTGGATAATCAGGCTTTTAACGTGTGGTACATGGTAGACCGGCAGCTCCATGACAAACGGCGTCGCTTCACCGCGCATGATGGTGTACTTGAGCATCAGGCCAGTCAGCACCGCCATCACGATACCGAGCATATACAGCGAGAAAACCGCCAGGGCACCGTTCTGCCCGAAGAAGGCAGCCGCGAATACTGCGAAGATAGCCAGACGCGCGCCGCAGGACATAAACGGTGCCATCATGATGGTCATCAGACGTTCACGCGGTGCATCAAGCGTACGTGCGCCCATTACCGACGGTACGTTACAACCGAAACCGACGATCAGCGGCACAAAGGATTTCCCCGGCAAGCCCAGCGCCTGCATCAGGCGGTCCATCACAAACGCTGCACGCGCCATATAGCCGGAGTCCTCAAGGAAGGAGAGGAACAGGTACATCATGCCGATCTGCGGCACCAGTGGCAGCACGGTGTTAATACCGCCACCCAGGCCCTGGGCGAGGAAGATAGTCAGCCAGTCCGGGAAGTGGAGCGTGTAGCCAATCCATTGAATACCATGCACAAATAGCGCCACGGAGCCGACGTCAAACAGCGGCTGTAACGCCCCGCCGATGTTGATAGCCAGCAGGAACATCAGGTACATCACAAAGAGGAAAATCGGCAGACCGAGGAAACGGTTGAGCACGATTTTATCTACCGCAGTGGTGAAACGGCTGGGTTCTGCCGTCAGGGTGTTGCTTACCACATCACAGATGGCAGCAATGCACTGGTAACGCGCATCGGCAATGTGCAGCGCCGGATCATCCATTTCATTACGCAGACGGGCGAGGGTGGCATCCAGATGCTGCGACGCTTCACCGGCGTAGGCGCGGCTGTAGATATCGCCTTCCAGCATTTGCAGGCCCAGCCAGCGACGTTGTTTCAGCGGGATGTCGGAAGGCATCACTTTTGCCAGTGAATCTGCTTCGTTGAGTAGCGGCTGTGCGTAATGCACCAGTTCCACATTCTCGTTAGCTTTATAGCGATCAATCGCCAGCTTGAGCGCTTCAATACCGCGACCACGGGTTGAAACCAGCGGGATCACCGGGCAGCCAAGACGTGCCGATAGAGCATCAATTTCAATACGAATATTTTGCTTCTCGGCAATGTCGAGCATGTTCAGCGCCACGATGCAGGGAATACCGAGTTCCAGCAGTTGCAGCGTCAGGTACAGGTTACGCTCAAGGTTAGACGCATCCACCACGTTAATCAGCAGGTCGGCGTCGCCACTCAAAATGTAGTGACAGGCGATTTGCTCATCGAGCGAGGTCTGCGATGAGATGGTGGTCAGAGAATAGGTGCCGGGCAGGTCCACCAGCGTGACCTGATGATCGGTGGTGGAGAATTGCCCTTCTTTACGTTCGACGGTAACGCCAGCCCAGTTACCTACACGCTGACGTGCGCCAGTGAGCTGGTTAAATAAGGTTGTCTTGCCAGAATTTGGATTACCAATTAAGCCAATGGTTAATTTTTTCATTGTTGTTATCACCGTATTAACAGGAAACCGCTTCCACTTCTAATAAGGCCAGATCTTTTTTGCGTAATACCAGGCTCACGCGACGGGTTTCGATATGAATGGGGTCGCCGAGTGGAGCGACGCGCACCACATCAAAAGAGGAGCCAGGTAACATGCCTAGAGAAAGCAGTTTTTGGCGATATGCCGGGCTGATTTCACGGGAAAAGCCAGTGATTTTCCACGCAGTATCTGGAGTGTATTGCATAGGTGCCTACTTGTTTCTCATTAACTGGATAACTACCTCATGGGGCGTTTGACCGCGACATGAGACCAGATGATTTGCCAACAAAGGAGAGATTAAATAATCAACAACACAATGATAATGAGAATGGTTTCTATCAGCAATACTTAAAATGTGTGCGAATGTTGGTTTGAATAATAATCTGACTCAATGTTGATGTGGCTCAAGGTTATATCGCAGCGAAAATATAATTCGAATAGTGAGTTACCCGGACTGGCTAATGTTTAATTAAGGTTTCAGTTGTTAATGAAGTGATAAATATTAACGGAGTATATTGTGAGTTTGGCTGTGGAATAAAAGTGCCGGAGATATTCTCCGGCACTTTTATGTCAGGCAAAGCGTTCGTTGCCAGATGCGGCGTGAACGCCTTATCGCGCAGGTTTAGGGGCCAGTCCGGGCGTTTAACGTTTTTTACCCATCGCTGCCGCCAGCGCATCCATCATCGCGCTATTACCGGCAGGCTGCGCTTCACGACCGCGTGGTTTGGCTGCCGGGCGGTTGTTTTGCGGGCGTTCATTACCGCCGCCGCGACGAGAGTTGGTTTCGCCAGGCTGCTCGTCCAGACGCATAGTCAGGGCGATACGTTTACGCTGAAGATCCACTTCCAGCACTTTCACCTTCACAATGTCACCCGCTTTCACCACGGTATGCGGATCTTCCACAAACTTGTTCGACAATGAAGAGATGTGAACCAGGCCGTCCTGATGCACGCCAATATCGACAAACGCGCCAAAGTTGGTGACGTTGGTCACTGCGCCTTCGAGGATCATACCCGGTTGCAGGTCGTTCATTGTCTCGACGCCATCGGCAAACTGAGCGGTTTTAAATTCCGGACGCGGATCGCGACCCGGTTTTTCCAGCTCTTTGATGATGTCAGTTACTGTCGGCACACCGAATTTTTCATCAGTAAAGTCAGACGCTTTCAGGTTACGCAGTTCGCTGCTGTTACCCATCAGATCTTTCAGTGCCTGCTGTGTTGCTGCCAGAATGCGTTCCACCACCGGATAGGCTTCCGGATGAACGGTAGAGGCGTCCAGCGGGTTATCACCGTGGTTAATGCGCAGGAAGCCCGCGCACTGCTCGAAGGCTTTCGGCCCCAGACGGCTGACTTTCAGCAGTTGCTGACGGTTCTGGAACTGGCCGTTCTCATCGCGCCAGGCCACGATGTTTTGCGCCATCATGCGCGTCAGGCCCGCCACGCGGGTTAATAGCGGAACAGAAGCGGTGTTGAGATCGACGCCAACGGCGTTTACGCAGTCTTCTACTACTGCATCCAGTTTGCGGGCCAGTTGCGTCTGGCTGACGTCATGCTGATACTGACCTACGCCGATAGATTTCGGATCGATTTTCACCAGCTCCGCCAGCGGATCCTGCAAACGGCGGGCGATAGATACCGCACCACGCAGCGAAACGTCGAGATCCGGGAACTCCTGCGCTGCCAGCTCGGAAGCTGAGTAAACCGACGCGCCAGCTTCGCTGACGATCACTTTCTGTGCGGTCACTTTCGGGAACTGCTTCTGCACGTCGAGATAGAAACGTTCAGTTTCGCGGGAAGCTGTACCGTTGCCGATCGCCACCAGTTCAACGTTATGTTTTTCACACAAGGCAGCAACGGTCATCGCTGCTTTTGCGGCTTGTCCGGTGTGCGGGTAAATGGTATCGGTCGCCACCAGTTTGCCAGTGGCATCGACCACCGCCACTTTTACCCCGGTACGCAGACCCGGATCGAGGCCCATCGTTGCACGCAGTCCGGCAGGGGCCGCCATCAGCAGATCGTGCAGGTTACGGGCAAAGACGTTGATTGCTTCATCTTCCGCGCGTTCGCGCACGGTACCCATCAGTTCGGTTTCCAGATGCATCAGCACCTTGATGCGCCAGGTCCAGCTCACTACGCTTTTGCGCCAGCTATCCGCCGGGGCATTGTTCAGGCGCAGGCCAAGGTGATCCATGATGATTTGCTCGCAATAGCTCTCTTTGGGCGGCTCATCGAACTGCGGATCGGCATTCAGCGAAAGCTGGAGTACGCCTTCGTTACGCCCACGGAACATCGCCAGCGCGCGGTGAGAAGGCACCGTGGACAACGGTTCGTGATGATCGAAATAGTCGCGGAATTTCGCCCCTTCCTCTTCTTTACCGCTCACCACCGTAGAAACCAAATGCGCGTTCTTCCACAGATAATCACGCACTTTCGCCAGCAGCGCGGCATCTTCGGCAAACCGTTCCATCAGGATATAGCGCGCGCCATCCAGCGCGGCTTTGGTATCTGCCACGCCTTTATCGGCATCAACATATTGTGCAGCGGCGACTTCTGGCGTGTGTGACGGATCGCTCCACAGCAGGTCAGCCAACGGCTCAAGCCCTGCTTCAATGGCGATTTGCCCGCGGGTGCGGCGTTTAGGTTTGTAGGGCAGGTAGAGGTCTTCGAGTTCGGTTTTGCTTAGGGTGGCGTTGATGGCCTTCGCCAGATCATCGGTGAGTTTGCCTTGCTCGGAAATGGATTTGAGGATCGCCTGACGTCTCTCTTCCAGCTCGCGCAGATAGCTCAGACGCGTTTCCAGATTACGCAGCTGCGTGTCATCCAGACCGCCGGTGATTTCCTTACGATAACGTGCGATAAACGGCACGGTATTCCCTTCGTCAAGCAGGCGAACGGCAGCGTCAACCTGTTCCGGGCGCGCCTGAATTTCACCCGCAATAATGCGGCAGAACGAATCATTCATCATGGTTTGAGTTCATCTTTTCGGATCAAAAATCAGGGGATAGTTATACGGACTGGCTGGCAAAAATGCCAGCCATCGGCA
>NZ_JBQZXC010000048.1:0-26659 GCF_053555815.1 Shigella sp. SIG6
GGCAATGAGACAAAAATAAGCACAAATAGCCAATACGTCCTCTATTCACTTTAAAGGGAATCACTGAAAAATACGCTCTGTTTAAGGGGATTCACCTTTCTCATAAAGCTATTCCGCCCTTTTCCTGCTGAGAAATCGCCACATTCGTCATGACAACATTGTGAAACCCGGCATTAGATGTTAGAAAAAACAATAAACAATGCGATATGCGCATTACTGTTTCGCTGTGAACAACAATCGGTCAAAGAAATGGATAAAATTCACGCAATGCAGTTGTTCATCAAAGTCGCGGAGCTGGAAAGTTTTTCCCGCGCGGCGGATTTCTTTGCTTTGCCAAAGGGAAGTGTTTCGCGCCAGATACAGGCACTGGAACATCAACTTGGCACCCAGCTTCTCCAGCGCACTACGCGACGGGTCAAACTCACGCCAGAAGGCATGACCTATTATCAACGGGCAAAAGATGTGTTGAGTAATCTCAGCGAACTGGACGGTCTGTTTCAACAGGATGCCACCAGTATCAGCGGTAAATTACGCATCGACATCCCGTCAGGAATCGCGAAAAACCTGTTACTGCCGCGTCTGTCGGAATTTCTCTATCAGCATCCGGGAATTGAGCTGGAACTGAGTAGCCATAACCGTCCGGTAGATATTCTTCATGATGGTTTTGATTGCGTGATACGCACTGGCGCGTTACCGGAAGATGGAGTTATCGCCCGTCCCCTCGGCAAACTAACCATGGTCAACTGTGCCAGTCCGCACTATCTGACGCGCTTTGGTTATCCGCAAAGCCCCGATGATCTGACTTCACACGCAATAGTGCGTTATACACCGCACCTGGGTGTACATCCGTTAGGTTTTGAGGTTGCCAGCGTTAATGGCGTCCAGTGGTTTAAGTCTGGCGGCATGTTGACGGTAAACAGTAGCGAAAACTATCTCGCCGCCGGTCTTGCCGGTCTGGGGATTATTCAGATCCCGCGCATTGCCGTGCGCGAAGCCCTGCGTGCCGGGCGGCTTATTGAAGTGTTGCCAGGCTACCGTGCCGAGCCGCTCTCCCTTTCGCTGGTTTACCCGCAGCGTCGGGAGCTTTCCCGGCGTGTAAACCTGTTTATGCAGTGGCTGGCTGGCGTAATGAAAGAGCACCTGGACTGACCGACTATACTTTTTAAGAATGACCACGACAGAAGGACAAAAGAGCGGATGACGCAGGAAAACGAGATCAAACGTCCCACCCAGGATCTGGAGCACGAGCCGATTAAGCAGTTGGATAATAGCGAGAAAGGCGGCAAAGTTAGCCAGGCGCTGGAAACCGTCACCACCACTGCCGAAAAAGTCCAACGTCAACCGGTTATTGCGCACCTTATTCGCGCGACAGAACGCTTTAACGATCGGCTGGGTAACCAGTTTGGTGCGGCTATCACCTATTTCTCATTTTTGTCGATGATCCCGATTTTGATGGTGTCGTTTGCCACAGGGGGCTTTGTGCTGGCCTCCCATCCGATGTTGCTACAGGATATCTTCGACAAAATTCTGCAAAACATCAGCGATCCGACACTAGCCGCCACGTTGAAAAACACCATCAACACCGCCGTTCAGCAGCGTACGACTGTAGGGCTTGTCGGCCTGGCGGTGGCACTTTATTCCGGCATCAACTGGATGGGTAACCTGCGTGAAGCGATTCGTGCCCAGTCGCGCGATGTCTGGGAACGCTCGCCGCAAGATCAGGAGAAGTTCTGGGTAAAATATCTGCGTGATTTTATTTCACTGATTGGTTTGTTGATTGCGCTGATTGTGACGCTTTCGATCACCTCGGTTGCCGGTTCGGCGCAGCAAATGATTATTAGCGCCCTGCACCTGAACAGCATTGAGTGGCTGAAACCGACGTGGCGATTGATTGGCCTGGCGATTTCCATCTTCGCCAACTATCTGCTTTTCTTCTGGATCTTCTGGCGGTTGCCGCGCCACCGTCCGCGCAAAAAAGCCCTGATTCGCGGAACATTTCTGGCTGCTATTGGTTTTGAAGTGATTAAAATCGTGATGACCTACACCCTGCCATCGCTGATGAAATCCCCCTCTGGCGCAGCATTTGGTTCCGTGCTGGGGCTGATGGCATTTTTCTACTTCTTCGCCCGTTTGACGCTGTTTTGCGCGGCGTGGATTGCCACCGCCGAATATAAAGACGACCCGCGAATGCCAGGGAAAACGCAGCCTTAAAATAGGCCGGATGCGGCGTAAACGCCTTATCCGGCATACGATTTTATTCGGCCTGGCTCCCCGTAGGCCGGATAAGATGCGCCAGCATCGCATCCGGCTATAATGCGCACATAACCTCTTGAAACTCTTCCCCAGAGCCTCTTCAGCCATCTATTTGGGAGCAAACAATTTCACTCCAACTCATAACCCCAGCATATAAATCCAGTTGGTAACTTTTATTTAACCTGAAACCAGTTTTATCCACTATTTATAAAATTATGTGAAGCATTTCATAGAAGAAAAATCACTGGCCTAAACATTATCCCCTTTTTGCCTGGTTTTTGACCATTTCCGCGATTTGTTACACATTGAAATATCACTTTTGCTGTGCGTAATATGGCTATTCGTTAGCCAAAAAATAAGAAAAGATTATGCAAGCAACAGCCACAACACTCGACCACGAACAAGAATACACGCCGATCAACTCGCGTAATAAAGTCCTTGTCGCCTCTCTCATTGGCACGGCCATTGAGTTCTTCGACTTTTACATTTACGCCACTGCGGCCGTTATTGTGTTTCCGCATATCTTCTTCCCGCAGGGCGATCCAACGGCAGCAACGCTACAGTCGCTCGCCACCTTCGCCATCGCCTTCGTCGCGCGCCCCATTGGCTCTGCCGTTTTTGGTCATTTTGGCGATCGCGTTGGGCGTAAAGCGACGCTGGTCGCCTCGTTGCTAACGATGGGGATTTCGACCGTGGTGATTGGTCTGCTGCCGGGCTATGCCACGATTGGTATTTTCGCCCCACTGCTGCTGGCGCTGGCTCGATTTGGTCAGGGTCTGGGCTTAGGCGGTGAATGGGGCGGCGCGGCGCTGCTGGCGACTGAAAACGCCCCACCGCGCAAACGTGCACTGTATGGCTCCTTCCCACAGCTAGGCGCACCGATTGGCTTCTTCTTTGCCAACGGCACTTTCTTGCTGCTTTCCTGGCTACTGACCGATGAGCAGTTTATGAGCTGGGGCTGGCGTGTGCCATTTATCTTCTCGGCGGTGCTGGTCATTATCGGCCTGTATGTTCGCGTGTCGCTGCATGAGTCGCCGGTGTTTGAGAAAGTCGCTAAAGCGAAAAAACAGGTGAAGATCCCGCTGGGTACGCTGCTGACCAAACATGTTCGCGTAACCGTACTGGGTACGTTCATTATGCTGGCAACCTATACGCTGTTTTACATCATGACGGTCTACTCTATGACCTTCAGTACCGCCGCCGCGCCAGTTGGGCTTGGCCTGCCGCGTAACGAAGTGTTGTGGATGCTGATGATGGCAGTTATTGGTTTTGGCGTGATGGTGCCAGTCGCCGGATTACTGGCTGATGCCTTTGGTCGCCGTAAAAGCATGGTGATCATCACCACGCTGATCATCCTGTTCGCGCTGTTCGCCTTTAACCCGCTGCTCGGTTCTGGCAACCCGATTCTGGTTTTTGCCTTCCTGCTGCTGGGGTTAAGTCTGATGGGGCTGACCTTCGGGCCGATGGGTGCGCTGTTACCAGAGCTGTTTCCGACAGAAGTGCGTTACACCGGAGCATCGTTCTCTTACAACGTATCGTCGATTCTCGGGGCTTCCGTTGCGCCGTATATCGCAGCCTGGTTGCAGGCTAACTACGGGTTAGGTGCGGTGGGGTTATATCTGGCGGCGATGGCTGGCTTGACGTTAATCGCCCTGCTGCTGACCCATGAGACGCGACATCAGTCGTTGTAATAAGTGTGAAAAGCCTGATGCGCTACGCTTATCAGGACTGAATTTCCATACAATATATTGAATTCACAAGGATTTGTAGGCCGGATAAGGCGTTCACGCCGCATCCGGCATGAACAAAGCACACTTTGCCAAAAATCTAAATCTGTTTAATTGCCGGATGTCAGACATCCGGCAATTATCATCACTTCTTCATCTGCGACAATATCGTCCGACACTGATTAGCCTCCCCTTCGGAAGGTGAGATCAGTGCCAGTAACGCCGCCGCCGGTGTTACCAGCGTTGCCAGTGCCGCAGCAACAGCACCACGGGCAATCAGCGGTCCGGCTTTCACCCCAGCCTGCGGATTTTTAAACGTCCCACGCACATACAGCGGCGAACGCAGTGTGATAATCCGAATCCCTTTACTCTCCGGATCAATAGTCAAATCCAGCTGTTCCGAAGCAAAACTTGCCGTGCCGGTAACATTAATCAACGCGTTCTCAGTATCGAAAGCAAAAATCTGCGGGCGCGCCACGCCGTTGGCAATATTCAGATTCGCCGCCGCGCAGTTCACCCGCACCTCATCGTCACCAAATATCGCACCGACAATGTAGTTGCCGACATTCAGCCCAACAATCTCCATCAGGTTGCGGCTCACCAGCCCGTCATTCATCAACAGTTTCAGGTTGCCGTTACTGTTGCCTAAAAGCGCCGCCACCGAGTTACCGCTACCGCGTAGTTCCGCGTCACCGTTCATTTCCCCCAGCGTCTTCTGCATCAGTTCCACATCGGGCATCAGTTCTTTCAGTTTCAGTCGACGAGCCTGAGTATCTGCCCGCCCCTGCATCGGCTTTTTATCGCCTTCCAGATGAATATTCGCCGCAATGCTGCCGCCCGCCATGCCAAATTTCAGCGGTTGCAGGCGCAGGTCAGCATTTTTGAGGATGATATGAGTAGAAAGATCGCTAATCGGCAGGCTACTGCCATGCTCAATGCGCCGCCCTTTGAAGCGAACATCGGCATCCATAACGTCCCATTTATCGGTTTCGAAGCGGTCATAAGGCAGCACTTTGCCCGCAGGCTGAACGCTTTTTTCGCCCTTCTTCTGTTCAGACCGTGTCGACTTTTCTGCCCCTTTCCCGGAATCAACGCCAATCAACGGTCCCAGGTCCGCCAGCCGCAATTGCCGCGACTCGACATCACCTTCCAGTTTTGGTCGTGGCTTTCCGGTGGTGTAGACCAGAGAACCGTGGATATCGCTATCGCCAATTCGCCCATTAAAACCGCGATAATCAAAGACCGACGATTTTTCAGTGTCGATTTTCGCTACCAGCCGACCATCCGTTTCAAACGGCGGGGTATCGGGCAGCAGAACGCCCGTCAGTTCATAGAGATCACCCAGTGAATCGCCAGAAAATTTAAGCCGTAAATCGACACCGCCCATCTTCATTGGGTCATTCACGACGCCATCAAAAGCAACACGGGTATTACCTGAACGGAAATCAGCCTGTACCGGAAACGGCGTCCCTTCGCCACGCAGCGCCAGCATACCGCCTATTTTTCCCGTACCCGTGAGCGGTTCACCGTTATAACGTCCCTGCGCCTTCAGGCCAAAAATGTAATCGCCCACCTTTTCTTTATCCGCTTTACCTTTCGATCCAGTAACTTCGCTGAATGGCAGCGGCTTGCCTAACGGATCAACAAAAATTTCCAGATCCGCTTTGCTTACTTTGTCATCAATGGCGATCCGCCCTGATCGAAAAGAATATTATCCAGCCGAAACGACCATGCCGACGGCTTTGCATTCGCGTCTTTGTTGTCATCGTTGGCAAGATTAAACGTCCAGTTATTGTTCTTTTCAGAGAGGCGAATCAGGCGCGCGTCGGGCTTTTCGAGCTTGATCCACGGCAGCCAGACCGTTTTGGTCAGCAGCGCCAGCGGTGCCAGCGTTGCCTCTACTCGCGGCAAATGCACCATCGTGACTTCGGGAATATCCGGTGGATTACCAAGAATGATGTCTTCTGCATGTACATGAGGCCACGGCACCCAGCTGCGCCAGCCAGTTTCTTGTTTTTGCCGCTCCCACACCACGCCCAGATCGCCACGGATAGCGAACGGACGATTCAACTCCGCAGAGACTTTCTGGTTGATGGTCGGTTTGAGTCGATTCCAGTCAAAAGTTGCAATCAAAATGATCGCCACGACAATCAACAACAAGAAAGCCCCTGAAATCGCAGCGGTTATTTTGCCTGCCTTGCTCATCGTTCGCTTCCTCATATTCTTCCTGTGCCAGTCCTAAAGATAGTCCAGCCCGGCGGAAAATGAGGCAGCTTATAGCGCCAGAACCGCCGTATTCAGCGTTTCCATCGGTGCCGGGCGTGAAAGAAACCAGCCTTGTGCGGCGAATGCGGGCGAGTTCTGAACATCACGCCACTCTTCCGGTGTTTCTACGCCCTCGACAATCACCCCGCGACAATAGCGATTCATTAGATGTAAAAGCTGAGAAAAGAGTGTGCGGCCTTCCGGCGACTGACGCAGCATCACAAACAGTTCTCGCGCGATTTTGATGTAGTCATAACGCACTTCACTTAGTGCAGAGAAATTTGCCATCCCGGTACCAAAATCATCCAGCCACAGCGGGCCAAATTCACACATCGAGGCAAAGGTTGAATCTTTCGGCAGACGGATATGCTCCACCAGTTCGAAACGCAGCCAGGGAAGACGCTCAATCTGGCGCAGGATTTTTGGTTGCTGACGCAGGGCGATGAGCATAGGGCCATCAATATTGACCGATGCCAGCAGGCCGTGCTCTACAAAGAAGTCGGCTTTTTGCGCCAGCAAATCAATCTGCTCTTTCACAACCTCCATCCGATGGCTGACGGTGATTTCAGTAAAATAGCGATCCGGCGGCAGGCGTTGCGAAGGGTTCAAGGGATGCGTGACCACCGTTAATAGCTCCACGGCCATTAACCGCCCGCATGTTTGATAGATCGGCTGCCAGGTGTAAGCACGCTCACACTGCAACCAAAAACGCCGTTCCTGCAAGCTCTCGATGCTTGCTTCAGGGTTGCTTATTCGCTGGATAACCTGCCTTATCATCAAAGATGTCCTGTGTTTAAAAGTGATGCTGCCCAGACTCGACAAAGATTATCGGCGCGTAAGGGCAGAACTTTACCGCCTGGCCGGGGTAAATTTCCTCACTCCACAACGGAATCTTTCAGGAATACGTTCTGGCTCAAAAAAATAATGGAACACTGTTTTAATATGGTTGACCAGCAAACCACCACAGCGCAAACTAACGCTAATTTTTTACAGATCAGGTTCACGACTATGTCCAAAAAGATTGCCGTGATTGGCGAATGCATGATTGAGCTTTCCGAGAAAGGCGCGGACGTTAAGCGCGGTTTCGGCGGCGATACCCTGAACACTTCCGTCTATATCGCCCGTCAGGTCGATCCTGCGGCATTAACCGTTCATTACGTAACGGCGCTGGGAACGGACAGTTTTAGCCAGCAGATGCTGGACGCCTGGCACGGCGAGAACGTTGATACTTCCCTGACCCAACGGATGGAAAACCGTCTTCCGGGCCTTTACTACATTGAAACCGACAGCACCGGCGAACGTACGTTCTACTACTGGCGTAACGAAGCCGCCGCCAAATTCTGGCTGGCGAGCGAGCAGTCTGCGGCGATTTGCGAAGAGCTGGCGAATTTCGATTATCTCTACCTGAGCGGGATTAGCCTGGCGATCTTAAGCCCGACCAGCCGCGAAAAGCTGCTTTCCCTGCTGCGCGAATGCCGCGCCAAAGGCGGAAAAGTGATTTTCGACAATAACTATCGTCCGCGCCTGTGGGCCAGCAAAGAAGAGACACAGCAGGTGTACCAGCAAATGCTGGAATGCACGGATATCGCTTTCCTGACGCTGGACGACGAAGATGCGCTGTGGGGTCAACAGCCGGTGGAAGACGTCATTGCGCGCACCCATAACGCAGGCGTGAAAGAAGTGGTGGTGAAACGCGGGGCGGATTCTTGCCTGGTGTCCATTGCTGGTGAAGCGTTAGTTGATGTTCCGGCGGTGAAACTGCCGAAAGAAAAAGTGATCGATACCACCGCAGCTGGCGACTCTTTCAGCGCCGGTTATCTGGCGGTACGTTTGACGGGCGGCAGTGCGGAAAACGCGGCGAAACGCGGGCACCTGACCGCAAGTACCGTTATTCAGTATCGCGGCGCGATTATCCCGCGTGAGGTGATGCCAGCGTAAACGCAGCATATGCAAAAGGCTGGATAAAGTGTTACCCCTCTATCCAGCTCATCCATAAATACCTGATGGTTGTGCTAACTCATCACCATCAGGCATTACTGTGCAGATGGAATATCCGTCACTTCAGGATGTACGTCATCCGTGGCGACAGAGGTGGTCGCAGCGGCGGTAGATGGGGCCATGATTTGATCCCAGGCCGCCTGCAACGCTTTCATGTTAAATTCCGGCTCGCCTTTCGGCTGCAGCAGTATTAACGCCATATCATTCGACAACTGCTGACGCAGATCCTGATTTAACATCTCCACAGTCAGGCTGTTAAGGAAATCCTGCCGCAGTTTCTGATACTGCTCCGGCGCGATATCGACGACCTGATTTTGCAACGAACGCATCCGCTGGCCCATCAGAATATCGGTATCAGCCCGTGCATAGGCGGCAAACAGTTTCTGCAGCTCCAGTTTCTTTTGCGCCACTAACGCATTGAACTCTTCTTCCGGCAGACCTTTATCGCGAACCTTCGCCAGTTCACGCGCCACCAGATTAAGGTTGCTGTTCAGCTTGTCGTTTGGTGATTCGATGTTGATGGCACACTGCGCACGCAGATACAGCACACGGCAGTCAAATCCAAGACCGATGTCTTTGCTGTCACTGGCGCTTAACGCTTGCTGAACATGCCAGAACAGCGCCTCGCGGGCCAGGTCCGCACGCCAGTAGCGCAGCAGTGCGGCTGATTCACGAATCGGCTGCCACGGCGTATCCCACATGATAGATAACCGGTCCTGACGCACCGCGTCAGTCATAATACTCACCGCTTCCGCACGCAGCGGAGAAAGCGTCGGCACCGGAGCTGGCGTTTCACGTTTGCCTTTCAGTTCGCCAAACGTTTTGTTGATTTGGTCGACAACCGAGCGCGCATCCACGTTTCCCACCACCAGTAGCGTCATTGCATCCGGGGTGTACCATTTCTGATAGAAATCTTTAATTTTTTCCGCTTCAACGGGTTGTTTCAGCGGATCGGCAGGATCGTGACCTAACAAGGTTGACCCTTTCAGACGATAGCGCCACCAGCCCTCTTTAGTATCGGCAGGCCAGGTTGCCACCATGTCCTGACTTTGCAGCGCGTGGTTGATGGTTTCTGGTGTGATGGTCAATTTGCCAGTGGCATTTGCCAGATAAGAGAGCGCTTCTTTCAGCAAATCGTTACGGTTATTGGGCAAACTCAGATTAAACAGCGTGGTGTCATAAGAGACAATTACCGGCGGCATCGGGCGTTTAGGGTCGATCCCCTGCTGCCACAATGAACGCGCCTGTGCTGCGTCAAGGCCACCGCTTTGCGTTAGCGCAATACGAGGGATGGCGTGACTGTAACCGCTCTGTTGTGTACTTTCGGCGAGCGAACCGGTATTAACCAGCAGGCGAATTTCAACACGATCGCTGGGACGCTGGGGGGTGGTCAGCACTTGCCACTGTAAACCGTTGGAAAGCGTCCCCTGTTGCCATGCTGGATCAGGCTGGAGCGCATCTGCCTGCACATAGCCAGCAGTGGCCATCATCAGCAAACCGCCCGCTAAAAGTCGAATTTTTATGCCCTGCATGTGAACCCCTGATCAACTATCCTGGTAATAAAAAAACTGCCCGTTGTCGGTCAGTCTAAATGACGTTAAAAACACTTCGTGTTAGACCGCAAGAACATGAAAATGTCACGGAAGAAGTGAAATAAACCTGAACTCACCCAGGTGGTAAGTTCAGGCACAGGGGTCAATTATGCGCAAACACCCGCACTCGGGGAAGGGAGTGCGGGCATAAGTGGTGAGATTAAGAGGATAATTCGTGCGTTTTGCCATCCGGCGCACGATTATTCAGCACATCGTCCAGTTTTTTGTGGTCCAGTTCTTTCACCCACTTAGCAACGACAATGGTCGCTACGCCGTTACCGACCAGGTTAGTTAGCGCACGAGCTTCTGACATAAAGCGGTCGATACCGAGGATCAGCGCCAGACCTGCTACCGGCAAATGGCCCACCGCAGAGAGCGTCGCCGCCAGCACGATAAAGCCACTACCCGTTACCCCTGCCGCCCCTTTAGAAGAAAGCAGCAACACGATTAACAGCGTGATTTGGTGGACGATATCCATCTGACTGTTAGTGGCCTGGGCGATAAACACCGCCGCCATTGTCAGGTATATCGATGTGCCATCAAGGTTAAACGAGTAGCCTGTCGGGATGACCAGCCCCACCACCGATTTACGGCAGCCGAGTTTCTCCATCTTGTCGAGCATACGCGGCAGCGCCGACTCGGAAGATGAAGTCCCCAGTACAATCAGCAGTTCTTCACGGATGTAGCGGATAAATTTGAAGATACTGAAACCAGTCGCTTTAGCGATTGAACCCAATACCAGCACCACAAACAGGATACAGGTAATGTAGAAACAGATAATCAGCTGCCCCAGTTGCACCAGTGTGCCGACGCCGTATTTACCGATGGTAAACGCCATTGCCCCGAACGCACCAATAGGTGCCAGACGCATGATCATATTGATGATGCCGAAGATGACCTGCGAGAAACTTTCGATCACGTTAAAAATCAGTTGGCCTTTGCTGCCCAGACGGTGGAGCGCAAAACCAAACAGTACGGCAAACAGCAGCACCTGCAGAATGTTACCGCTGGCAAATGCGCCAATGACGCTCGCCGGGATGACATCCATAATGAAGGCGACAATGCCCTGGTCTTTCGCCTGATCGGCGTAAACCGCTACCGCTTTCGCATCAAGCGTTGCCGGATCGACGTTCATTCCGGCACCAGGCTGCACGACGTTAACGATGATAAGACCAATAATCAGCGCGATGGTACTGACAATTTCAAAGTAAAGCAGTGCGACTGCGCCGGTACGACCGACCGCCTTCATGCTTTCCATGCCCGCAATGCCCGTTACGACGGTACAAAAGATGACAGGAGCGATGATCATCTTAATGAGCTTAACGAAGCCGTCGCCAAGCGGTTTCATTTGCTCGCCTATTTCAGGATAGAAATGGCCAAGGAGAATACCAATGGCTATCGCTGTCAGGACCTGAAAGTAAAGGCTTTTAAACAGAGAGGTTTTCATAGGGTGTCCTTTAGTAAAACCACAGGTCTTGTAAGGTTATGGGGGTACCTGCGGCCTTAAAATAACACCCAGACAACATCACAGAAATGTACCTGGATCATAATTGAAACAAAAAGGTTAAAAAGTTTGAGCTGGCTCGCACAAACCAGCACTTTTTAAAGTTTTGTAATCAGTTTGGGGGAGCTACTTTTCTTCCAGGTAACTCTCTTCGAAGATTTCAATAGGGAGTGGGCGAGCAAAAAGGAAGCCCTGGGCAATACCAACGCCCGCTTTTGCCAGCCAGTCTCGTTGTGCTTCAGTCTCCACGCCTTCGGCAATCATTTGTAAGTTCAGGCTCTGCGCCAGCATGATAATTGCAGCAATCATGCTGCTATCTTCCGGCAAGCCTTCAACAAACATTTTGTCGATTTTCAGTACGTCGATTGGCAACGATTTCATATGCTGCAGCTGACGCAGCCCTGCGTAGCCCATGCCGAAATCATCCAGCGCCACCCGAACTCCGGCATTGCGCAGCGGACGGAGGATTGCCACCGCAGCATGAGGGTCGTCAATACGTCGGCTTTCTGTCACTTCCAGAATCAGTGTTCCCGGCTGAATGCGATAGCGGGTTAACAGTTCCAGCATATCCGCCACCATATTCGGGTGCATCAGTTGCAGCGCAGAGAGGTTTACCGACAAGGGCAGCATAATGCCGCGCTCTTGCCAGGCTGCAAGCAATCGACAGGACTCTTCCAGCACCCAGTGACCGACGGTAACCATCAGCCCACAGCACTCAATGCGATCGATTAAGCTATCCGGCAGGTCCCAACTGCCATCCGGTTGCTGGATACGCAGTAACACTTCCGCACTGACCAGTTTACCGCTGGTCATCTCGACCTGTGGCTGTAACCAAATTGCAAACTGATGATTTTCCAGTGCATTAAGGATATCGCTCTCTTCCGTCAACCGCTTCTGGGCTGCTTCCATCTGCTGCGGATCAAAGAACTGAATCTGATTCTTGCCTTTATGGCGAGCGGTAAATGCCGCAGAAATAGCGCGACTGTAAAGCTGTTCGGCGGTGAGATCGCCGTAGAACATCGCCACGCCAATGCTACAGTGCGGACGGAGTTGAATACGTTCAATCGGCAGGCGCTCGCTCATGATAGTGAGTACTTGCTGACCCAAAGTGATTGCGTGCCACGGTTCCTGTACACCGTTGGCAATGACAGCAAAGTCATAACCGCTAATCTGCGCGAGGATCATACGTGGCGACAGTACCGATTTGAGTTTTTCCACCAGCGTCAGCAGCAGAATTTCTCGTTGCGTCTCTTTCAGCACGCCCGCAGTATCACGCAGGGTTTCACAGGTGATGATCATCAGCGCGGTGGTTTGTTTACGCGCGACAACCTGCTCCAGCATCTCCATCAGCAAGGCTTTGTTCGGCAAATCCGACACCGGGAAGCGCATCGCATTTTCGTTCTGTTCTTCATAATGGCGCTGGAGCAATTGCTGGTTGAGGTTGTAACTGCGCACCAACATACCGATTTCATCGTCCTGATGCAGACGCGGTAATGCCAGTTGGTGACCAACAAGCTCCTGGGCTGGGATGGCGTTAAGTTCGCGAGCAATATTGCGTAACGGATGCAAAATCAGGCGGTTAATGCACCAGCTGATGGCGACGGTCAGGATAAGCGACAAAAGTAAGTAAATGGTCACTAACGTTGAGAGAGTGCTCATCACGAACTTATACATACGGAAGGAATCCGCCTGTAGCACCAGATAGGCTATTGGCTGCGGATTTGCCGGACGTTCGAGCGAGTAGACGCCCAGCGAGATTTGAACCGGTAGCTCAAACAGGCGAGTAACCATTACCGGCACCGGACGCTCTGGAATAAAACTTTTACGCAGCGCCTGGAACTGGTTAGGCAGCACTACATCGGCACGGCTGACCACGCCTGCCGGTTTAATGCTGGCAAGAATAGCTTCCGCTTCGGGAATATCGCCTTTCAAAATAGCTGAAGATAAGGGTTCGCGGACAGAGCGAGCAATGCTTTCCAGTTGCGTAGCCGTGTTATAGCGATTCTGCTGGACCAGATGGAACAGCAAAACGGTGCAAAAAATAAAAACGAACACCAGGACAACGGCTGCCACCATTGCCATCTGCTTGATTGTTAACGAGCGACTTACGCGCAAATTGTCTCCCCCCGGAAATCCCAGATTGCCGCCCGAGTATACCCGATCGCAGCGGCATTAAGAGAGGCGCTATCTGAAAACTTACCAGTCGGCGTAAGGTATCAGCGGCTGCGGCGGTAAATCCATGTCACCCTGCCATCCGGCGGCGGAATAACGTACGTAGAGCAGGAAATGGCTGGGTGCGTAATCTTTCGCCTGCTGGATATCAATTGCCGTGCCAACAAACCAGTTGGAAGTAACACGTCGTTCAAGTAATGCCCGCGCCGTGTAGCCGAAGCCCTGACTGCTGCCGCCATCGTTGGATTGCCGCGCAGCTTCTTCCTGCCAGTCGGTCGGGATCAGATTCATCAGCGGATAACGCGGCATGGTTTTGGTGCGTGAATGCGACCACGAGCCAGACGCCCCCAGCTCCCACGACCAGTTTTCCGTGCGCTCCCGCCACATCACCGGTATGGCAAACGACAGGTATTCCTGCGGACTGTAGTAACCGCCCTGACCGAGTGAGTAGCCACTCAGATCTTTGTCGTAATGCCAGATCATGTTGTTCAGGCCGATTGTGACGCGGCGATTGTTCTGGTTAATGACCTTATAGTAATAGCCCGTCATCCAGCGCACGCGCCAGTGATCTTCGACATTTTTACCGGTTAACTGGTTGCCACTAAGCGATGCCCAGACGCCGTTTGCTTCACCTTTATCGTAGCTCAGACTTAGCCCCACACCGTCGGCACGTACGCCACCCCATTTTTTCCCGGTATTGCTCGGGGAGTCTTTTTGCCCACCAAAGGCCAGCAAAGAACTGGAGATGGGCCGACGGTGGGCGTTAACGGTGTAACCCAGCGGCCCGATATCATCGCTGTAACTGATGCCGCCGACCACATCCACCACGTTGAAGCCCATCGGCGTGGTACCGATATCCCAGCTCCAGACGTCATTTCGCCAGCCGACCGCCACGCTGGCACCGGAATCCGACTGGCTGCGGTTGCCGCTACAGTCCTGTAATGTACAGGTGCCCCAGTTGTCATCCCATTTGCCATCGGCATTAGTGGAGAAACTGCCGACGTTCATATTGACGAAATCACTGCGAAAGAACATCCGCCCGTCAGAATACGGCGCATCCACCTGCAACATGGTAGTGTGCGCTTTCAGATCGGAGTAACCACCGGTGCCGCTCGAACCCCAGTAATCGTGCTCAAGGGTGACGTTAAGATCCTGCTGGCGATAGAGGTCTGCCGCATCGCTGCGCACGCCGCGTTTCAGCCAGTCATCTTTCTCGTCGTTACGGGTCAGTCGGGTAAAGGTGTCGTTATCCTGCGGACGCGTCGTAGTCACACCGGATGCGACCATGGCGTCTTTGTAGGTTTCCAGCGCCTGCTTTGGATCGCCCGCCTGCGCTTCAAACTTCGCACCGTCGCGCAGCACCATTGCGCTTTCCATCGACGGTGGCTGAGATTTTGCCTGCGGGATCAACTTATTAAACGTCTGCTGCGCCGCTGCGGTATCTCCAAGCTGCGCCTGTGCCAGCGCCACGCGCCGCTGAGTGTTCAGCGAGGTGTTATCGGTGGCAGGCAGTTTCGCTAGCTGGCTACGTGCCGCCGCTTTGTCACCGGCAGCAATATCCACTTCCGTCAGACCAAGAATGGCATCGGCGTTAGTTGGCTCCCGCGTCAGGACATTCTGATATGCAGTGCGGGCGGCGGTGTAATCACGTCGTTGTTACGCCCAGTCAGCCAGCGTGAGGTCAATACGCGTGGAAGGTGGTTGCTGATGCAGCATCGCTTCCGCTTCAGCCTCTTTGCCGCTTTCTCGCAGGCGATTAGCGGTTTCCAGCACCTGATCGCTTTGCAGTCGATTAACCAGCTCCTGAATATTGCTGTTCCACTGCGCGCGCGGCAGGCTGTTGATATGCGCCAGCGCCGCTCTGTCCTGGTTGTGACCTGAGAGGTACAGCCCGTAAGCGTAAACCTGCTCCGGGTTGTTCGGCTTCTGCTGCGCCAGATTGCGCATTAACGTATCGGCCTGGCTGCGTTGTCCGGCCTGCCAGAGATCCTGCGAAAGTCGGTAAGTAATCCATACGCTGCCGGGGTCCAGCGCCAGTCGTTGCCGCTGAAGTGCTGCCGCCTGCGCCCATTTGCCCTGGTTTTCCAGTACCTCTGCCTGCTGTGCCAGACGGTCGTTTTGCAGGCTGCGTTCGATATCATCAATGCTGCGCCGCTGGCTGGCAGAGAGCGAGGCGATAAACGCTTCAGCTTTTTCTGGCGACTGCTGGCGGTAAATATTCGCCAGCCCGCGCACGGCATTAGTGTTGCCGCTGTCCATCCGCAGGGTCTGCTGATGGTTGGTGCTGCCTCGACCATCGGCATGACGGCCAGACCGAGGGAAAGCGTGAATATGTTTAGTGTGAATTTGCGCATTCCTGGCCCCAGTCAGGTAATAACTCACCTTTTGTCGAGAAGCGGAAACGGTGTTGATCCCAGCCTTGTCCAAACAGGGTCAGCACATAGTTGTAATAGGTATCGCTGCCGGGAAAGTTATCGGCCACGCGCTGGCGCTGAACTGCCTGCGCATCGCGGTTTTGTAAAAAAGGCAGCATGGCGGCAGAAAAACCGACCGGTCCTTTACCCTGCGCTTTCCCCGTAGCCACATCCACTTTTTCCGGCGGATAACCGTTTTTCTCAGTGAATGTCGCCATCGGTTTAAACCGGTTGAGCATCCGCGCTTTTTGCGGATCGCTGTCAGGCATCATGCCTACCCACATGTAAACGCGGATAGCGTCGTAGCTGCTGATCAATGTTTTTTCGGCTTTTAGCTGCCAGCCTTTGTCTTTCTCATAGCGCACCCAGTCTGGCGAAAAGCCTTTCGGGGCGGTTTCCAGCAATAAACGTTGATTGGTTTCGCGCAGCGTGGTCCACGGCGCGCCAAAGCGGGTGAAATACTGCGCCAGCGTCGGCGGCATGTAGCTGGGGTTAAAACGCCAGCTGTTATCCTCAGCAAAACCCACTTTGCCCGGTAACAGCATGGAACCCAGCCCAGGCACCGTCACCACTTCCTCCCGCGCGATACGTTTTAGCAACGCGCTGCCGATGTCGGTATAACGCTGCTCTTTCCACAAACGCCCCGCCTCCAGCAACGACCAGACCATCCAGACATCACCATCGGAGGCCGAATTGCTGTCCAGCACTTCCCACTTACTGTTCTCTTTCTTGCCCCACAGCCAGGCGGGTAAACGTTCTTTTAAAGAACCCTGAGCGAGATTGTTCTGCGTCCAGTCGAGAATATTATCGAAAGCTGCACGGTCGTTAGCCGCCAGGGCAAAGAACATACCGTAACTTTGCCCTTCGGAGGTGGTGATTTTGCGCGCGTCGCTGGGGTCGATGACGCGCCCTTCCTGACTGATGTAATCCTTTTTAAACTGCTCCCAGGCAGGCCAGGTACAGGCTGCCTGAACACTAAAGGCAGCCAACAACAGCATCGTCACGATTCCACTACGCAACACATTCATCTTCAATTACTCGTTATCCGGGTTAAGACGACGACTAATAATAATTCGCAGCAGACGCCACAGTACCCATGCCAGCAATATCACACTGATAGCCGCCAGCACCGCCAGCAGAATCGGATGGTTTGCCAGCGCATACCACAAGCGCTCGAACCACGGCAGATGACCTACGTAATAAACGTCGCCAACACGTAGGCTGTTGATACCGGACTCGCGGATCACCGCGACCGAACCGAACATGGTGGCGCGTTTGCCGCTATCGTTCACCGCATCGTTAAGCATTTCATAACCGCGTGGGCTATCTGCCAACAGCGCAATCACGCTGCGCTGGTCGTTATACGGCGACTGGAAGCCAATCACCGCCGCCATCGCACCGGAAGAGGTCAGCGTTGACTGGGTTTCTGCCGCGCGATCGCTCTCGTCCGGCACAATGCCGGGGAACGGGGTCTGGCGCATCGGTGTTTTCACCCAGCTTTCGGTCGCCTGCACCAATAGGTCGATCTGCTTATCGTCTTTCAGTTTGTCCGGGATACCACCGATGATCATGATGTCGGCATCTTTGCCCTGAATGGTGCTGCCATCATCGGTCACCGTCAGATTAATCGCCGGGAAGCCCGTCTGTGCGCCGATAAAACCAACAGTATTCAGCAACGTTTCCATCTGTGCTTCGTTAGGCGCTTTCGGCATCACGGTGATGGTTTGCGACAGATCCGCCATCCGGCTGAATGGGAAGCCCGCGTTAGCAAAGGCGCGTAGATCCGGCATCGGGATGAAGTGGTAATACTTCGAGAAGTCGATGGTGGAATCGTCACCAATCACCACATGATTCTGCACCGGCTGGAAGGTAATACAGTTATCTACCGAACCGCTTGGCATCGGGTTCATATACTCAAAGTCGAAGCGCAGCTGGTTGGTCGCGCCCAGTTTCAGCGCCGGAATAGAGACATCTGTTTTGCCATCCAGCAAACCTTGTAATACCGGAATACGCAGCAGCAGACGGTTCGCCTCCTGTTTGCTGCTCAGGTTGAAGGATTGCAGGAACTGGTTATTCAGGCTGATATCCATCCGCGAACTGTCTTTCACCGGCGGCATGGTGTAGCGGTAATTAATATCCATATCAATGCCGGTACTGCGCATCAGGTAGAGATCCGGCGGCAGGTTTAGCGAAACGTTAATCGCTGCTGGCTCAAGGCCGCTGGATTGTAACTGTTCTTCATAGGTTTTCAGTTCGCCAAATGTGACCGGACGATCGGTACGTACCCAGTTCGGCGCATCGTACGGCTTACGCGGTAGCAGCGGTTTCACTTCATTCACTACCACGCTTTCACCACGGAACAGAATGTTACCCTGAGCGATACCTTTCGCTGCCTGCAACAGGTCTTTGTCGTCACGACCAAACACCACCAGCAGTTTGACGTAAGGATTCTACGGATGGTTAATCATCTCAATCACCGGGGCTTTTACCGCCGGATGATCGCGCAGGAAGTCCGGCCGTTTGTCGTTGGTTGCAAAGACAATGGCATTGCGATCCGGCAATTGGTTATAGAGCACCGGGAAGTTCTGCCCACGCCAGCCAGAACGCGAACCAAACCACGAGGCGACAATGGCAGATGCTTGTTGCAGCCCAACATCCGGCGCACCCGCAAAGACCATCGGCAAGGTGTTAGTACGGTTATCGCGCGGGTCAAAGAATGGCACCGGGAAGTGTGACAGGTCATTCTTCACATTCAGGGTCTGATAGGTCAGATCCAGTCTACTGCTCCGCCCAACATCCAGCCAAAGCGTGGTGCTGGCCGGGTTTTCGCACACGTCCTGATAATGGCCGACAGACTCCAGCCGCACACGGTTGAAGTCGGTAATAAACAGTGGATTAATGGGCATTTGCGCCAGCGTTTTTTTACCCAACTGTTCTTTGGTCACTGGCAGCACGCCCATCAGCTCATCATTGAGATAAACCTTTAACTGCGACTGGACAGGCAGTAACGATGGCGATGGCGTGTATTCGAGGTTGAGCATCGCCTTCGTCACCACTTCATCGCTGCGCATACCAAACTCAATGCTGCCGTTCGGGTTAATACCACGTAGCACCATGCTGCCCGGCGGCGGCGCGATTTGCGCAAAGGTCAGCTTCACATCACGCGAAGGACCGTTCTGCGCCACGATGGGGGCATCAGCTCCCTGCTCGCCTGACATCACTTGCCCCACCTGCGGATTTTGTTCCGTCTGGGCGACTACAGCTGGCTCAGCATTGATCAGTGGTTGCGTTGCTGGCGTCGCCTGCGTCATGAAAGAGGGGAACGCACTCATCCCCATAGCCACTGCACAAATCCAGAATAGTTTTCTTTTCATCGCGTTATCATCATTGTTGAGCCAAAGCCTGATCCGATGGTTGTGCCGTTTCGCTCCGCTCCGGGCGGCGCGGAATAAACGATACAACCCAGGAAACCAGAGAAGTCAGCACACGGAATATGCCCTTCACCGAAGAAGGCGCAAACTCCGCCAGATGGCGGTAGCCACGGAAGCCGAGCTTCAGAATATCCAGCAGACTTTCCAGCGGCTTATCTTCCGGGTAGCTGTCCTGCCAGAGCGCCCATGTATCCGCACGGGCAAACGTACACTGCACAAAATCGATATGTTGCTGGGTGGTGAGCGGCATTAATTTCAGCCCAACTTCATTACCCATCACGCGCGCCACCTGGGTCGGGAAGACGTATTCCTGCTGACCGCGTTTAAGCAACAGATTCACTTTCTGCCCTTCCAGAATCTGCGCCTGACCGTTGATCTTGATCCCCAAACCACCGTCGGAGAAATCCTGAACGGTACACGAGAAGAGGTGACCATCTTCGCGGGCAATTGCCGCGGGCATCGTCATCTCCACGCGGTGCGATCGGCGTACCTGTTTGCTTTCTACCGATACCGCAACTGCGCCGCCAAGAACAATCAGGTTGTAGAACACCCACACCATACTGACGACCACGGTGAGCATCTCGGTTGGCGGGCCATAGAAGTAGCGCCAGATGCCTACCGCAACGCCCACCAGGTTGAGTAGAACAAGGAAGATGTAGGGCCGCGAGATCACCCAGTCGACGTACTCTTCTTCCACCAGTCCACCTTTGGCGGTGACGTTAAATTTGCCTTTGTGCGGGTTAATCAGCGCCACCAGCGTCGGTGGTGCGATATACCACGCCAGCACCGTTTCGTAGATTTCACTCCAGAAAGAGTGGCGATATTTGCCCTGGATCTTCGAGTTGGTCAGGCTGGCATGGATCATATGCGGCAGCACGAATAGGGCGATCATCAACGCTGGCGCATAGATGATGTAGGCATGAAGCAGCAGGAACGCCAGCGGCGCAGTCAGGAAGATCAGCCGTGGAATGCCCGACAAGAAGTGGAACATGGCGTTGACGTAGCACAGCCGCTGAGCAAACTTCAGTCCTTTACCGGTGAGCGGGTTATCGAGACGGAAGATTTGTACCATCCCGCGCGCCCAGCGAATACGCTGACCGATATGCGCCGACAGACTTTCGGTCGCCAGCCCCGCCGCCTGCGGAATACGCATATACGCGGAGGTATAGCCACGACGGTGCAAACGCAGAGAAGTATGCGCATCTTCAGTCACGGTTTCGACAGCAATGCCGCCAATTTCATCCAGCGGCTTACGACGAATCACCGCACAGGAACCGCAGAAGAAAGTGGCGTCCCACATATCGTTGCCATCCTGCACCAGACCATAGAACAGCGTGCCTTCGTTCGGCGTTTTACGAAAACGTCCCAGGTTGCGTTCAAACGGGTCCGGCGAGAAGAAGTGGTGTGGAGTCTGCATCATCGCCAGCTGTTTCTCTTTCAGGAACCAGCCCATGGTCATTTGCAGGAACGATCGCGTTGGTACGTGGTCGCAGTCGAAAATCGACACGAACTCGCCTTTGGCATATTTCAGCGCATTGTTGATGTTGCCCGCTTTCGCATGTTCATGAGTGGTGCGGGCGATATATTTCACCCCCACGTTTTGCGCAAACTGGCGAAACTCTTCCCTGCCGCCGTCATCGAGGATCCAGATGTTCAGTTTGTCTTTCGGCCAGTCGATACCCAGCGAGGCGTAAATGGTATTTTTCACCACATTGAGATCTTCGTTGTAAGTCGGGACAAAGATATCCACTGACGGCCACAGCGACATATCCTTCGGCAATGGCACCGGCTGACGATTCAGCGGCCATACTACCTGGAAGTAGCCGAGCACCAGCACAATCCACGCGTACGTTTCAGCGAAGAGCAGAATAAGCCCGCACACCAGGCTGACCGGATCGTCCCAGTTCAGCGTAGAGGTGTAACGCCACCAGATATAACGGCAAGAAACGGTCAGCGACAGCACAATCAACATTAGCGCCGAGAAGCGCCCCGGCATCCGCCGTACGATCAGCGCTATCCCCCACAGCAGCATCAGGAAGATAAACTGCGCCAGCGGGTTAAACGGCTGAGTAACGCAGATTAACGCCAGAATCAGCGAGAAGGTGACGATGATACCGAGGATCAACCGCCGCGCCCCGGCACTCAAATGACCGAGCTCTTTTTTTTCATCCAGATGCTGTGTTTTATGGCTAACGCGCTCAGGCAGTTCGTTCATCCATTGATGGTAACGTCCACGAATATTTTGCAGACCTGAAAATGCCCGCTGCGCGGTTTCGGCGTTTCTTTGCGCGATGCACCGATCAATAACCAGCATGTTTGAATGAGATAACGGACCGGGTCCAGCGGATGCGGACGCGAGGCGTTGATATGCGTATACAGGTTCTTATGTTCTGCGCGAATACGCTGCCAGCGCGGGTGCTCCAGCGGAATAAAAATCCAGGCCAGGATCATCCAGAAACAGCCGAGCGTCGCGCTGAAAGCCGACGCACCGTGACGACGATAATCGCGATAACGCCCGATAAGCCGCGCGTTGACCGGCGGGATAAGCAACCACCGGGTCAGGATACTCATGATGCACTCCCGACTGGCGTTTTCAGCCCGGAGTAGTTCAACAGGCACCAGTTCGCCAGCGTCAGTATCTCTTCAGCCGCCAGCGCATCACTGCGATATTCACCTACTGGTTGCTTAGCCGCCAGGCATTCAGCCATCGCTTCATCACGATGAATGAGCATCGGCAGTAATCGGCGCTGGCTTTGCAACCAAAGCTGGTAAATATCGTCCTGAACCTGACTGCCAATACGGAAGTCATTAATCAAAATATGTGCGCCATCCGGCAGCGCTTGCTGATGCAGTCGGATATGGCAGTTGGCATCCACATTGACGATTGCCAGCGAGTGCTCGCACAAACTCAGCAGCTGGTGGGTTATCTGCGAGGCATCACGCGGTAAGTCGATTAAAATCCACTGGTAACGCCCGCTGGCTTTTAGTTGCTGTAAGCCGGAGCAAATATCGCTCAGCCGGGTTTGCCAGTGCTGTGGATTTTCTTGTTCTTCAATGGATAACTGACCAAAAGGCAGCAAATCGAGCTGCGAGGTGTAGCGCAACCCAGCGTCACGCCAGTCCTGGCCATCCAGCATCGCTCTGGCCCAGCCCTGACGGTGGGTAAAATCAACATTAAATGACAGGCGCAACAAGTTGTCCGGGCAGGCATCGACCACCAGGACATTTTCTCCCAACATTTGTAATGACCAGGCTAATGCGGCGGTGATGGTTGTTGTCCCCACGCCTCCCCGCACCCCCTGCAATCCCAGTACGGCCATTCACCAATCCCCTACTTTTGTTGCGCAAACTCTGCCAGCAACGGCCAGCGTTTTAATGCCGCGGCCAACTGTTCGCGTTGGGAAATATCGGCATAATCAATATCAGGCAGTGAAAATGCCTGCTTTAACGCCACAATATCATTCTGGAAGATATAGCCTATCGCGGGATCAGGCAGAGTATCTGGTTCATTGTTATTCATTTTGCTTGATCCCTATGAAATAACCGTACCGTTCATGAGACAATTCTAACCGTGAGCATTTCGCCGGTTTATTGTTTACGGCGAGACGGGAATTTGCTCACTTTTTGACTTTCCGTTACGCAACAGAAAAAGTTAAAAACGAAAAGACTAAAATCACACGTCTTGTGACCTTCTAAATTGATTCACATGCTAAATCTGATAAGTTTTAATTTCAATGGTAGGTTTATTTCTTAGCTTTCGCTAGTAAACTGATAATCAGACAAAATGGTGACATGAGGGACATTGTGGACCCTGTATTCTCTATCGGTATCTCATCATTATGGGATGAGCTGCGACATATGCCAGCAGGCGGCGTCTGGTGGTTTAACGTCGATCGCCATGAAGATGCTATCAGTCTGGCGAATCAAACAATTGCATCCCAGGCTGAAACCGCACACGTCGCGGTCATTAGCATGGACAGCGATCCGGCGAAAATCTTTCAATTAGATGATTCTCAAGGGCCGGAAAAAATAAAATTATTTTCAATGCTAAATCATGAAAAAGGTCTATACTATTTGGCCCGTGATTTGCAGTGTTCTATTGATCCCCATAATTACCTTTTTATTCTTGTTTGCGCAAATAACGCATGGCAAAACATTCCTGCCGAGCGGCTTCGCTCATGGTTGGATAAAATGAATAAATGGAGCAGGTTAAACCATTGTTCGCTTTTGGTAATTAATCCCGGAAATAATAACGATAAACAATTTTCATTGTTGCTTGAGGAATACCGTTCACTTTTTGGTCTTGCCAGTTTGCGTTTTCAGGGTGACCAACATTTGCTGGATATTGCCTTCTGGTGCAACGAAAAAGGGGTCAGCGCCCGTCAGCAGCTTAGCGTTCAGCAACAAAATGGTATCTGGACATTAGTTCAAAGCGAAGAGGCGGAGATCCAACCACGCAGCGACGAAAAACGCATTCTGAGTAATGTTGCTGTACTGGAAGGTGCGCCGCCGCTATCGGAACACTGGCAACTGTTCAACAATAACGAAGTCCTGTTCAATGAAGCCCGTACCGCTCAGGCGGCGACGGTGGTCTTTTCTTTACAGCAAAATGCGCAAATCGAGCCACTGGCCCGCAGCATTCATACCCTGCGTCGCCAGCGCGGTAGTGCGATGAAAATCCTCGTGCGGGAAAATACCGCTAGCCTGCGCGCCACCGATGAACGTTTGTTATTGGCCTGCGGTGCAAATATGGTTATTCCGTGGAATGCGCCACTCTCCCGTTGTCTGACGATGATCGAAAGCGTGCAAGGGCAGAAGTTTAGTCGCTATGTACCGGAAGATATCACTACCTTGCTGTCAATGACCCAGCCGCTCAAACTGCGTGGTTTCCAGAAGTGGGATGTGTTCTGTAATGCCGTCAACAACATGATGAATAACCCTCTCTTGCCTGCCCACGGTAAAGGCGTTCTGGTTGCCCTACGTCCGGTACCGGGTATCCGCGTTGAGCAAGCCCTGACGCTATGTCGGCCTAACCGTACCGGCGATATCATGACCATTGGCGGTAATCGGCTGGTGCTGTTTCTCTCATTCTGTCGGATTAACGATCTGGATACCGCGTTGAATCATATTTTCCCATTGCCTACTGGCGACATTTTCTCAAACCGTATGGTCTGGTTTGAAGATGATCAAATCAGTGCCGAGCTGGTGCAGATGCGCCTGCTTGCCCCAGAACAATGGGGAATGCCGCTGCCTTTAACGCAAAGTTCTAAACCGGTCATCAATGCCGAGCACGATGGTCGCCACTGGCGACGAATACCAGAACCCATGCGACTGTTAGATGATGCTGTGGAGCGCTCATCATGATGACCATCAGCGATATCATTGAAATTATTGTCGTTTGCGCACTGATATTTTTCCCGCTGGGCTATCTGGCGCGGCACTCTTTGCGACGCATTCGCGACACCTTACGTTTGTTCTTTGCTAAACCTCGTTATGTTAAACCGGCCGGGACGTTACGCCGCACGGAAAAAGCCAGGGCAACCAAAAAATGACTCAATTTACGCAAAATACCGCCATGCCTTCTTCCCTCTGGCAATACTGGCGCGGCCTTTCCGGCTGGAACTTCTATTTTCTGGTTAAGTTTGGCCTGTTGTGGGCGGGATATCTTAACTTCCACCCGCTCCTCAATTTGGTGTTTGCCGCGTTTCTGCTGATGCCCATTCCGCGTTACAGCCTGCATCGCTTGCGCCACTGGATTGCCCTGCCGATCGGCTTTGCTTTGTTCTGGCATGACACCTGGTTGCCTGGCCCGGAAAGCATAATGAGCCAGGGTTCGCAGGTGGCGGGGTTCAGTACCGATTATTTAATCGACCTTGTCACACGCTTTATTAACTGGCAGATGATTGGGGCCATTTTTGTTTTATTAGTGGCCTGGTTATTCCTGTCACAATGGATTCGCATTACCGTTTTTGTGGTTGCCATACTGCTATGGCTGAACGTACTTACCCTGGCGGGACCAAGTTTCTCCTTGTGGCCAGCCGGACAACCGACGACCACTGTAACAACGACGGGTGGTAACGCAGCGGCAACCGTTGCGGCGACGGGTGGCGCACCGGTAGTGGGTGATATGCCCGCACAAACTGCACCGCCAACAACGGCGAACCTTAACGCCTGGCTGAATAATTTCTATAACGCGGAGGCGAAACGTAAATCGACCTCCCCGTCTTCGCTGCCCGCTGATGCTCAGCCATTTGAACTACTGGTGATTAACATCTGTTCGCTTTCCTGGTCGGATATAGAAGCCGCCGGGTTGATGTCGCATCCACTGTGGTCGCATTTCGATATTGAGTTCAAGAACTTTAACTCCGCCACCTCCTACAGTGGCCCGGCGGTGCGCGCCAGCTGCGGGCAGACTTCGCACACTAATCTGTATCAACCGGCAAATAACGACTGCTATCTGTTTGATAACCTTTCGAAACTGGGCTTTACCCAGCACCTGATGATGGGACATAATGGCCAGTTCGGCGGTTTTTTGAAAGAAGTTCGCGAAAATGGCGGCATGCAGACTGAATTGATGGATCAAACAAATCTGCCGGTTATTTTGCTGGGCTTTGATGGTTCGCCGGTTTATGACGATACCGCCGTGCTTAACCGCTGGCTGGACGTTACCGAAAAAGATAAAAACAGCCGTAGTGCCACGTTCTACAACACGCTTCCACTGCATGACGGCAACCATTATCCGGGGGTCAGCAAAACAGCGGATTACAAAGCGCGGGCGCAGAAATTCTTTGATGAACTGGACGCCTTCTTTACTGAACTGGAGAAATCGGGTCGTAAAGTGATGGTGGTCGTGGTGCCGGAACACGGCGGCGCGCTGAAGGGCGACAGAATGCAGGTATCTGGCCTACGTGATATCCCTAGCCCGTCTATCACAGACGTCCCCGTTGGGGTGAAATTCTTCGGCATGAAGGCACCACATCAGGGGGCACCGATTGTCATTGACCAACCGAGCAGCTTCCTGGCTATCTCCGATCTGGTGGTTCGCGTTCTTGATGGCAAGATTTTCACCGAAGACAATGTTGACTGGAAAAAACTCACCAGTGGGTTGCCACAAACAGCACCGGTCTCCGAGAACTCAAATGCAGTAGTTATTCAATACCAAGATAAACCGTACGTTCGCCTGAACGGCGGCGACTGGGTGCCTTACCCGCAGTAAGCACGAAAAAGGCCGCAGAGTTTCACCCCTGCGGCCTGGTCCGGGCGCAAATTGCCATTACGGCAGCCTGACGCCCGCATGACACGT
>NZ_JBQZXC010000049.1:0-26078 GCF_053555815.1 Shigella sp. SIG6
CGTGGCGGCCTCAGTCCGGAACAATTTGAAAACCAGAACCTCGCTTAGGCCTGTGTCCATATTACGTGGGTAGGATCACTATGGCCTTTGCTGAACTCAACATTGACATTCTTACCCGCAGCAAAGCTCGTGGAGGTTAGCAGTGCAAGCAGCAATACAGCCTTACTGATGCTCTTGATTTTCATTGGTAGTCTCCTGTTCAGAATGAGTACGATGAACTGTTATAATATAACAATCCCTTACGGGAGAATTCCAGTGGCTTTTCTGCGTTCGGTAAAATCCCGGCGCGGCATTTTTTGCCGGGGGGGATTACTTATAAAGGGGCATGGACTCAACAAACCGCAGAAATCTACAGCTGGCTGGCTTGTGGCGCGGGTTTCATTGATGTTAGCTTATGCCAAAACCTGGCATCTTAAAGAGTAAAAGTATGTTTTGTGTGATTTATCGAAGCAGCAAGCGTGACCAGACCTATTTATATGTCGAAAAAAAAGACGATTTTTCGCGTGTTCCTGAGGAACTGATGAAAGGTTTTGGTCAGCCTCAGTTAGCGATGATTCTGCCGTTGGATGGGCGGAAGAAACTGGTCAATGCTGATATTGAAAAGGTTAAACTGGCATTAACCGAGCAAGGTTACTATTTGCAGTTACCGCCACCACCCGAAGATTTGCTGAAGCAACATCTTTCCGTCATGGGGCAGAAAACAGACGACACTAACAAATAACCGATATCCGGCGGTGGCATTATCTTTGTCGGCGCGGGTTTTCATATCCACGATAAGGTGAGGGGAACGTTATGTATCAACATCACAACTGGCAAGGTGCGCTGCTGGATTATCCGGTGAGTAAAGTAGTCTGTGTTGGCAGTAACTATGCCAAACATATTAAAGAGATGGGCAGCGCAGTGCCCGAAGAGCCAGTGCTGTTTATTAAACCAGAAACGGCACTGTGCGATCTGCGGCAGCCATTGGCGATCCCATCCGATTTCGGTTCAGTTCATCATGAAGTCGAACTGGCGGTGTTGATTGGCGCGACGCTGCGTCAGGCAACGGAAGAGCATGTCCGCAAAGCCATTGCCGGTTACGGCGTGGCGCTTGATCTGACATTGCGTGATGTTCAGGGAAAAATGAAGAAAGCCGGGCAGCCGTGGGAAAAGGCTAAAGCGTTTGATAACTCTTGTCCGCTTTCCGGGTTTATCTCCGCGGCGGAATTTACCAGCGATCCACAAAATACAACGCTGGGCCTGAGCGTAAACGGCGAAAAACGCCAGCAAGGTACGACTGCGGACATGATCCATAAAATCGTTCCGTTGATCGCTTATATGAGCAAGTTTTTTACCCTCAAGGCCGGTGACGTTGCGTTGACAGGCACGCCTGATGGCGTCGGCCCGTTGCAAAGCGGTGATGAGCTGACAGTCACTTTCGATGGGCATTCTTTGACAACTCGCGTTTTGTAATACTTTTTGCCGCCAGAAAGCGGCGGCAAAACTTGCATCGCTGTGCCAGACTGGTTATAAGGTGCGTTTTAACGTAATGGCGGAACACCTGATGAGCGATGTACCTTTCTGGCAAAGTAAAACCCTGGACGAAATGAGCGATGCGGAATGGGAGTCGTTGTGTGATGGTTGCGGTCAGTGTTGCCTGCATAAACTGATGGATGAAGACACCGACGAAATCTACTTCACTAACGTCGCCTGTCGCCAGCTCAATATTAAAACCTGTCAATGTCGGAACTACGAACGTCGTTTCGAGTTTGAACCCGACTGCATTAAATTAACCCGTGAAAATCTGCCAACATTCGAATGGCTGCCAATGACCTGCGCTTATCGGTTGCTGGCGGAAGGTAAAGATTTACCTGCGTGGCATCCGCTACTTACTGGTTCGAAAGCGGCAATGCATGGTGAACGTATCTCTGTGCGTCATATCGCAGTGAAAGAATCAGAAGTGATTGACTGGCAGGATCATATCTTAAATAAACCTGACTGGGCGCAGTGATAAATTTAATAGATGCTGATGGGGGCTTTCTTAATATACGTCTGGATGCTCGCCATTTCGTAGCCCTGTTTTTGAAAGCGCTCTGTCATAATGAGAGTTACCCGATACCTTATTATCAACAGGTAACTCTCAATCTTTAAAAAACGTCTGTGTTTTTAAATGTGATAAACCTTATACCTTGAGTACATGGAGAGAATAATCGCTTATCAGACTTCAGGTACTTCAAAGAGTGTCTTTTTACCGTGTCTTTTCTGATACTCATTACAGGTGTTAATCATTTTTTTGGCCGCTTCTTTTAGCAAAGAAAGCATTAAATCATCATAATCAACATAGAATCTGGTTGTTTCAGTTTCCGTTTTTATCTCCCCGATGGCGGCTATTTCGGTGGTTAATTTCAATTTGGCGGCATCGATATCTTTATTCGCTTGTTTAACCGTGTTAGACAGGGTGGTAAAGAAACTCTGCACAGATTTTAACTTGTTCTTCAATTCTGGAATCAGTTTCCCTTCAACTACGCCCGCAGCAATAGAATAGGAAATGATTAAACCAAATGGACCGGCGACGACATCGGCTGCGGCACCGGCATACGCTTCCTTCCTGATTTTATCTACCTGTGACTGGAAATAGCTGCTTTTTTCTGAAAAATCATTGGTTAACTGGCTATCTAACGCCAGCAGTTTCCCGGAAGCGTTGTTGAAACTTTGTGAGCTTACCAGCAGGGATTTTTGCGCTTCATTCAGCTTCGTGATGCCGTCATCCAGTACCTTAATGAGGGGCGGATGCTTTCTTCTCATTGTACTCATCAAATAGCAAAATATACGCTGCGAGCAATTGCGTCGCAACACCACACCATTCATACACTGTTTGGGTTGCTTCAAAATACTTATCCTGGCTATCCATAAGTAAGGTTTTAATATCGCCGACTAAAACGGAGGCTGCCTGTGAATACTCCTGTTTAAAGCGACTTAACTCTTTTATGGTTTCATCAAAGGTCTGCCAGGGGATGACCTGATCGAGATATTTATTATAAAGATCTAATGCTCCATCTGCGGTTTCGATTGCGTTTTTAACTACTTCTACCGTTTTATCTGCAACGATTTCAGTCATAATCATTCGCCTCTTTAAATATATAAATTGCAATGAAACTCCTGTTTTACAACTATTAATAAATTTTACTTCATCTAATTCATAGTTAGCCGGGCGGGATGCGTCAATGTTTTTATTTCTATTAATATGATAAATATCAAACAATGTTTAATGTCATTATGGCGAATGCTTCTATCCTATTTTTTTGCCGGGTGATATTTTTCATTTCTGCTGGATGAGCGTCGTCGCCAGAAGGCCACGTGAGCACAGGATAAGAGAACGAAAAATCAGCAGTCTATGCAGCGACAAATATTGATAGCCTGAATCAGTATTGATCTGCTGGCAAGAACAGACTACTGTATATAAAAACAGTATAACTTCAGGCAGATTATTATGTTGTTTATCAAGCCTGCGGATCTCCGCGAAATTGTGACTTTTCCGCTATTTAGCGATCTTGTTCAGTGTAGCTTTCCTTCACCGGCAGCAGATTACGTTGAACAGCGCATCGATCTGAATCAACTGTTGATCCAGCATCCCAGCGCGACTTACTTCGTCAAAGCAAGTGGTGATTCTATGATTGATGGTGGAATTAGTGACGGTGATTTACTGATTGTCGATAGCGCTATTACCGCCAGCCATGGTGATATTGTCATCGCTGCTGTTGACGGCGAGTTTACGGTGAAAAAATTGCAACTACGCCCGACGGTACAGCTTATTCCCATGAACAGTGCGTACTCGCCCATTACCATCAGTAGCGAAGATACGCTGGATGTCTTTGGTGTGGTGATCCACGTCGTTAAGGCGATGCGCTGATGTTTGCCCTCTGTGATGTAAACGCGTTTTATGCCAGCTGTGAGACGGTGTTTCGCCCTGATTTATGGGGTAAACCGGTGGTTGTGCTATCGAATAATGACGGTTGCGTTATCGCCCGAAACGCTGAGGCAAAGGCGCTGGGCGTTAAAATGGGCGATCCCTGGTTCAAACAAAAAGATCTGTTTCGTCGCTGTGGTGTGGTTTGCTTTAGCAGCAATTATGAGCTTTACGCAGACATGAGCAATCGGGTGATGTCGACGCTGGAAGAACTATCGCCCCGCGTCGAGATTTACAGTATTGATGAAGCATTCTGCGATCTGACAGGTGTGCGTAATTGTCGCGATCTGACTGATTTTGGCAGAGAAATTCGCGCAATGGTGCTACAACGTACCCATCTTACTGTTGGTGTGGGGATCGCCCAGACCAAAACGTTGGCTAAGCTTGCCAATCATGCGGCAAAAAAATGGCAGCGGCAGACGGGTGGGGTGGTGGATTTATCAAATCTGGAACGCCAGCGTAAATTAATGTCTGCTCTCCCCGTGGATGACGTCTGGGGGATTGGACGGCGGATCAGCAAAAAACTGGACGCGATGGGGATCAAAACCGTTCTCGATTTGGCGGATACAGATATCCGGTTTATCCGTAAACATTTTAATGTCATGCTCGAAAGAACGGTGCGTGAACTGCGCGGCGAACCCTGTTTGCAACTGGAAGAGTTTGCACCGACGAAGCAGGAAATTATCTGTTCCCGCTCGTTTGGTGAACGCATCACGGATTATACGTCGATGCGGCAGGCCATTTGTAGTTACGCTGCCCGGGCGGCGGAAAAACTTCGCAGTGAGCATCAATATTGTCGGTTTATCTCCACATTTATTAAGACGTCACCATTTGCGCTCAATGAACCTTATTACGGCAATAGCGCGTCGGTAAAACTGCTGACGCCCACTCAGGACAGCAGGGATATCATTAACGCTGCTACGCGATCTCTGGATGCCATCTGGCAAGCGGGCCATCGCTACCAAAAAGCGGGCGTGATGCTGGGGGATTTCTTCAGTCAGGGAGTCGCGCAGCTCAATTTATTCGATGACAACGCACCGCGCCCCGGGAGTGAGCAATTGATGGCGGTAATGGATACTCTGAATGCTAAAGAGGGCAGAGGAACACTCTATTTTGCCGGGCAGGGGCTCCAACAACAATGGCAGATGAAGCGAGCTATGCTTTCACCACGTTATACAACGCGAAGTTCTGATTTACTGCGGGTCAAATAAATATAGCGGCAGGAAAAAAGCGCTCCCGCAGGAGCGCCGAATGGATTAGCGACCGAACAGATCACGTTTCTTCGCTTTAAACGGCTGGGAAATCACCACCAGCACCGCGACAATCAGGTAAGCGATAAAAATACCGAGCAGCCACTGCGGCATTTCCATACCTAAAAAATCCCACTGACGCTCGGCGCAATCGCCAGAGGCGACAAACACTTGCGGCACCCATTTATCCAGCGGCAGCCATTCCGGGAAACGAACCATAAAATCACAGGTGGCAAATGGCGAAGGATAGAGCTGAAGCATGGTGTGCTCGTAAGTTAACTGCACACCGCGGAACGCACTATACAACCAGATAGCCATCGCTACATAACGCAGCGGAGTTTTCGGGGCGATCGCGCCAATCAGCGCAGCACCCAGAACGCCGAATAACGCGCAGCGTTCATAAATACAGAGCACGCAAGGTTTCAGTAACATCACATGCTGGAACCACAGCGCCGTCAGTTCCAGTGCCAGAGCAGTAAACGCCATCAACAGCCACGCGCCCCGGCCTTGTGAACATTGGTTCAAAAATCGCAACATAATCATTTCCCTGCAATATGCATAGAGTGCGCAGTTTAAACCAATTCATTCGCTGCGCCACCAGGAGGCAGCAAAAATAGGACGCAATTGGACAATCATCGGGCGAAAAGGCAAACCGGGCATTTATATGCCCGGTAAGTTGTTATCAAAGCGTTGCTATCCAGCCCATTTGCATAAACCATTCGGTTACAGGGGCAAGCGTAAACTCGACGCAGAGCAAGCCGACGAGTGTCAGTACGAGGGTGTAAGGCAGGGCCATCCACACCATGCGGCCATAAGAGAGGCGAATCAATGGCGCGAGTGCAGAGGTCAGCAGGAACAGGAACGCAGCCTGACCGTTCGGCGTAGCGACAGAGGGCAGATTGGTACCGGTATTAATGGCGACCGCCAGCAGCTCGTATTGCTTCAACGTGATAGCGCCACTTTCCATTGCCGCTTTCGCTTCGTTGATATAAATCGTCCCCACGAAGACGTTATCCGAAATGGATGACAGCAGACCGTTGAAAATATAGAACAGCGACAGCTGAGCATGTTCAGATGCCTGCAACACAAACTGAATAATCGGCGAAAACAGTTGTTGGTCGATAATCACCGCGACTACCGAGAAAAACACCGTCAACAGTGCGGTGAATGGCAGAGATTCGGTGAAGGCTTTACCGATAGCATGTTCATCGGTGACACCGGTCAATGATGTTGCCAGAATAATGACTGACAAACCAATCAAGCCAACTTCCGCCAGATGCAACGCCAGCGCAGTCACCAGCCAGACGCCAATAATCGCCTGGACAATCAGACGGATTTTATCCTGACGGGTACGCTGGTGGCGGCTTTGATCGTCAAACTGTTGCAACACTTTGCGGACTTTCTCCGGCAGCGTTTCACCGTAGCCAAACCAACGCAGCTTCTCTACCAGCAGGCAGGTTAACAGGCCACAAATCAGAACCGGAACGGTCACCGGCGACATGCGCAGGAAGAAATCGCCAAAATGCCAGCCAGCCGCTTTAGCGATGATCAGGTTCTGTGGTTCACCCACCATGGTCATTACGCCGCCTAATGCGGTGCCGACACCGGCATGCATCATCAGGCTACGCAGAAAGCCACGGAACTGTTCCAGAACCACTTTGTAATGCTTGTCGATATGACTATCGTCTTGCAGGTCGGTGTCTTCGGTACGGGAAGAGGCTACGCGATGATAAATACCATAAAAACCGACTGCAACGCTGATCACCACCGCCACGACGGTTAAGGCATCGAGGAACGCGGAGAGGAACGCTGCCGCCACGCAAAAAGAGAGCGACAGCAGCATTTTGGAGCGAATGCTTAACAGCAAACGGGTAAATATGAACAGCAACAGCTGTTTCATAAAATAGATACCCGCCACCATAAACATCAATAACAGCAAGACTTCAAGATTTGCCGCCACCTCTTCACGGACGTGTTCCGCGCTGGTCATGCCGATGAATACCGCTTCGATAGCCAACAGACCACCGGGGAGTAGCGGGTAGCATTTCAGGGCCATCGCCAGAGTGAAAATAAATTCCGCTACCAGCAACCAGCCCGCGACGAAAGGGCTGATGAGGAAAATTAACGGGTTTACGATTAAGAAAATGATGAGAGCGAGTTTGTACCAGTCGGGGGACTGGCCCAAAAAATTGCGCCATAGCGCGCGGCCCCAGGAGATCTCCATGATGGTTTCCCTTACCTTACAAATAATCAATGATGTTTTTATGTTTAAACGCAAAGCTTAACGGTCATGCAGGAGTGAGGCAAGTCTTGATAGTCAAGGGGAAAGAGATGCGGAAAATGAAGCCTTGATCCCTTTTTCTTCTTTTTGTCTGCTATCAGCGTAGTTAGCCCTCTGGTATGATGAGTCCAACTTTGTTTTGCTGTGTTATGGAAATCTCACTATGGTCATTAAGGCGCAAAGCCCGGCGGGTTTCGCGGAAGAGTACATTATTGAAAGTATCTGGAATAACCGCTTCCCTCCCGGGACTATTTTGCCCGCAGAACGTGAACTTTCAGAATTAATTGGCGTAACGCGTACTACGTTACGTGAAGTGTTACAGCGTCTGGCACGAGATGGCTGGTTGACCATTCAACATGGCAAGCCGACGAAGGTGAATAATTTCTGGGAAACTTCCGGTTTAAATATCCTTGAAACACTGGCGCGACTGGATCACGAAAGTGTGCCGCAGCTTATTGATAATTTGCTGTCGGTGCGTACCAATATTTCCACTATTTTTATTCGCACCGCGTTTCGTCAGCATCCCGATAAAGCGCAGGAAGTGCTGGCTACCGCTAATGAAGTGGCCGATCACGCCGATGCCTTTGCCGAGCTGGATTACAACATATTCCGCGGCCTAGCGTTTGCTTCCGGCAACCCGATTTACGGTCTGATCCTTAACGGGATGAAAGGGCTGTATACGCGCATTGGTCGTCACTATTTCGCCAATCCGGAAGCGCGCAGTCTGGCGCTGGGCTTCTACCACAAACTGTCGGCGTTGTGCAGTGAAGGCGCGCACGATCAGGTGTACGAAACAGTGCGTCGCTATGGGCATGAGAGTGGCGAGATTTGGCACCGGATGCAGAAAAATCTGCCGGGTGATTTAGCCATTCAGGGGCGATAATCCCTTCCGTTTAAAGAGCAAACCCCTCAAACGAGGGGTTTTTTGTTGTTTTTACAGATTTCCCATTCTTGGTGGGCAACGTTCCAGCAACTCGATGCTGCCGTCTTCGTTTTGCTGTTCGAGCATCACATCAAATCCCCACAGGCGATGCACATGCTTCAGGACTTCTTTGCGCCCCCGATCCAGCGGTGCGCGATTATGTGGAATATAACGCAGCGTCAGCGAACGGTCGCCGCACAAATCCACGTTCCAGATCTGAATATTCGGCTCCAGATTACTTAAGTTATATTGCGACGATAACCGGTTACGGATCTCCCGATAACCTTCTTCATTATGAATAGCGGAAATCTCCAGATAATTATGCCGATCATCATCCAGCACGGTGAAGAAGCGGAAATCACGCATCACTTTCGGTGACAGAAACTGGCTGATAAAACTCTCATCTTTGAAATCACGCATCGCGAAATGCAGCGTTTCCAGCCAGTCGGAACCGGTGATATCCGGGAACCAGTATTTGTCTTCTTCCGTTGGCGACTGACAAATCCGTTTAATATCCTGGAACATGGCGAACCCGAGGGCATACGGGTTGATGCCGCTGTACCACGGGCTGTTATAGGGGGGCTGGAAGACCACATTGGTGTGGCTGTGCAAAAACTCCAGCATAAAACGTTCCGTTACTTTCCCTTCATCATACAGATGGTTAAGGATGGTATAGTGCCAGAAGGTCGCACAGCCTTCGTTCATCACCTGAGTCTGTTTTTGCGGATAAAAATACTGGCTCACCTTACGCACAATACGCAGGATTTCACGCTGCCATGATTCCAGCAGTGGCGCATTTTTCTCCATAAAATAGAGCAGGTTTTCTTGTGGTTCGGACGGATAGCGGCGCGCTTCAGCAACCGTTTTCTCTTCTTCGCGCTTCGGCAGGGTACGCCAGAGCATATTGACCTGACTTTGTAGATACTCTTCGCGACTTTTCTGCCGGGCTTTCTCTTCTTGCAGCGAGATTTTTTGCGGGCGTTTGTACCGGTCCACGCCGTAGTTCATCAGCGCGTGGCACGAGTCCAGAAGCCGTTCTACTTCATCAACGCCATAACGTTCTTCGCACTCGGTAATATATTTACGGGCAAAAATCAGATAATCGACAATCGAACTGGCGTCGGTCCAACTGCGGAATAAGCAATTGTTTTTAAAGAAAGAGTTATGCCCATAGCAGGCGTGTGCCATCACCAGCGCCTGCATGGTAATGGTGTTCTCTTCCATCAAGTAAGCGATACACGGGTTAGAGTTAATGACGATTTCATAGGCCAGCCCTTGCTGACCGTGCTTATACAGCCGTTCAGTCTCGATAAACTTTTTACCGAATGACCAGTGCGGATAGTTAATTGGCATGCCGACGCTGGAATAGGCATCCATCATCTGTTCTGAGGTTATCACTTCAATCTGGTGCGGGTAGGTATCCAGCCGGTAGAGTTTCGCCACCCGGTCTATCTCTGCCAGATAAACATCCAGCAGGTCGAACGTCCAGTCGGGTCCATCGCTCAAACGTGTGGTGTCCTTATTCATAGAATCGATCGTCGCCATACGCGCACCTCATTGTTGTCGGCGCTCTCTGTGTGGAGCACCTCATTTCAAGCATAGAACACCTGTTAAAAACCGCGTCGCCGGAGAATTTTTTTCTTTGCGATTTCTTATTATCAGAGTGCCACTAATCCGCTTCTGAACGGAATTTTATGCTGGATAAAAAGGGCGTTCAGCAGGAGATACTAAAGACGCCATATTGCCGCAGAGTCAGGGAGATGTGAGTCAGCTCACCATAAAAAAGCCGTATGTTGAATAATATTTTCAACTGAGTTATCAAGATGTAATTAGATTATTATTCTTTTACTGTATCTACCGTTATCGGAGTGGCTATGCGAGTTGTCATACTGGGAAGTGGTGTGGTAGGCGTTGCCAGCGCCTGGTACTTAAATCAGGCAGGACATGAGGTCACCGTCATTGATCGGGAGCCGGGGGCCGCCCTGGAAACCAGTGCCGCGAATGCCGGGCAAATCTCCCCCGGATATGCTGCACCGTGGGCAGCACCAGGTGTGCCTTTAAAAGCGATTAAATGGATGTTCCAGCGCCATGCGCCGCTGGCGGTTCGTCTCGACGGTACGCAGTTTCAGTTGAAATGGATGTGGCAAATGTTACGTAACTGCGACACCAGCCACTACATGGAAAACAAAGGGCGGATGGTGCGTCTGGCGGAATACAGCCGTGATTGCCTGAAAGCATTGCGCGCCGAAACCAATATTCAGTATGAAGGGCGTCAGGGTGGGACGCTGCAACTGTTCCGTACCGAACAACAGTATGAAAATGCGACCCGCGATATCGCCGTGCTGGAAGATGCCGGCGTACCGTATCAGCTGCTGGAATCCAGCCGCCTGGCGGAAGTGGATCCCGCGCTGGCAGAAGTAGCGCACAAACTGACGGTCGGCCTGCAGTTACCCAATGATGAAACCGGAGACTGCCAGCTGTTTACCCAGAATCTGGCGCGGATGGCAGAGCAGGCGGAGGTTAAATTCCGCTTTAATACGCCCGTTGACCAACTGCTTTGCGACGGCGAGCAAATCTACGGCGTGAAGTTTGGCGATGAAGTGATTAAGGCCGATGCGTATGTGATGGCGTTTGGTTCTTACTCGACGGCGATGCTCAAAGGCATTGTTGATATTCCGGTGTATCCGCTGAAAGGCTACTCGCTGACTATTCCAATTGCGCAGGAAGATGGTGCGCCAGTATCCACCATTCTTGATGAAACCTACAAAATCGCCATTACCCGTTTCGATAACCGCATTCGTGTTGGCGGAATGGCGGAATGGCGGAAATTGTTGGTTTTAACACCGAGCTGTTGCAACCGCGTCGTGAAACGCTGGAAATGGTGGTTCGCGATCTCTATCCACGCGGCGGTCATGTCGAGCAGGCGACTTTCTGGACGGGTTTGCGCCCGATGACGCCAGACGGTACGCCGGTTGTCGGGCGTACACGCTTTAAAAATCTGTGGCTGAATACCGGTCACGGCACGCTCGGCTGGACGATGGCTTGCGGTTCCGGTCAGTTGTTAAGCGATCTGCTCTCTGGTCGCACGCCAGCGATCCCATATGAGGATCTAAGCGTAGCGCGCTACAGCCGTGGATTTACGCCATCACGTCCGGGCCATTTACATGGCGCACACAGCTAAGGAAACGAGATGACCCGTCCGATACAGGCCAGCCTCGATCTGCAGGCATTAAAACAGAATCTGTCCATTGTCCGCCAGGCCGCGCCGCACGCGCGCGTCTGGTCGGTGGTAAAAGCGAACGCTTACGGGCATGGTATTGAGCGTATCTGGAGCGCGCTCGGGGCCACCGATGGCTTTGCATTACTTAACCTGGAAGAGGCAATAACGTTACGTGAGCGCGGCTGGAAGGGGCCGATCCTGATGCTGGAAGGATTTTTCCATGCTCAGGATCTGGAGATTTATGGCCAGCACCGCCTGACCACCTGCGTACACAGCAACTGGCAGCTCAAAGCACTGCAAAATGCGCGGCTAAAAGCACCGTTGGGTATTTATCTTAAAGTGAACAGTGGGATGAATCGGTTGGGCTTCCAGCCCGATCGCGTGCTTACCGTCTGGCAGCAGTTGCGGGCAATGGCGAATGTTGGCGAAATGACCCTGATGTCGCATTTTGCTGAAGCGGAACATCCTGATGGAATTTCCGGCGCGATGGCGCGTATTGAGCAGGCGGCGGAGGGGCTGGAGTGTCGGCGTTCGTTGTCCAATTCGGCGGCGACTCTGTGGCACCCGGAAGCGCATTTTGACTGGGTTCGGCCTGGCATTATTTTGTATGGCGCTTCGCCGTCCGGTCAGTGGCGTGATATCGCCAATACCGGATTACGTCCGGTGATGACGCTAAGCAGTGAGATTATTGGTGTCCAGACGCTAAAAGCGGGCGAGCGTGTGGGCTACGGCGGTCGCTATACTGCGCGCGATGAACAGCGAATCGGCATTGTCGCCGCAGGATACGCCGACGGTTATCCGCGCCATGCGCCTACCGGTACTCCTGTTTTAGTGGACGGCGTGCGCACCATGACGGTGGGGACCGTCTCGATGGATATGCTGGCGGTTGATTTAACGCCTTGCCCGCAGGCGGGGATTGGTACGCCGGTTGAGCTGTGGGGCAAGGAGATCAAAATTGATGATGTCGCCGCCGCTGCCGGAACGGTGGGCTATGAGTTGATGTGCGCGCTGGCGTTACGCGTCCCGGTTGTGACAGTGTAACTTGTTGTAAGCCGGATCGGAGGCAGCGTCTTCTGGTTGCGAAAAAATCATCCATCCGGCTGGTCAGCAACTGTAGTTGTTAATGTGACAGAGCCATTGCCCATGATAGTGTCCATTAAAAGAATGGACACTATTTCCCCGGAACCTGAACTCGCCGCACAGGCGTTCTACATAAAACGCTTACGCTTCATTGTTGACTCGGAGTCGACTTCAGATAAATCACGCTTCACCCTTGATGCAGATTCGGGTTCATGTTCAGATTGTTGATTAACAGGCTGCGAGTCCTGTTGTCTTTCCAGACTCAACAGGCCCAACTGTTGATCCAGGAGCTCCAGGTCCTCCTGTACCTTCACGCGCTCCAGGAGTTCCGGGTCATCCAGGAACTCCAGATCCATAAGGTCCTCCAGCTCCTCGAGTCCTTCCAGGTCAACCTGGCCTTCCTTGTGCAAAAAGTCCAAAAGGTCCTTCAGGCCCTGCTGTTTTTTCAGGCCCTCGACGGCTTTGAGCAGCGTCGGTAAATTGTCTTTGTCCCACGGGTTACCATTACAGTCAAACACCTTCAGGCTCTGGGGCTGCGGCACCTGTACCGTTTTAAACTTGTTTTCTCCACAGTAGTAAATTATTAGTTTGGGCGGCAGCCGTGGTGAAGAGATCAAATCGTTACTAGAACAGTCAAATACTTTCAGGCGAGTCAAGTTCTCCAGCATCTCATCAGGTATTGAGTTAATATTGTTGCCGGCACAGGATAGTTTATACAGGTACTGGGGCATCGACGGCGGTAAAAATTGCAAGAAGTTTTCATAGCACTTCAGTACCATCAGTTTTGAGGGCTGCACCTTCGGTAACAAGATCAAGACGTTATCTGTACAGTCAAGCACCAGCAGCCACTTTGGCATCACCTTCGGTAACGCGGTCAACACGTTTTTACTGCAGTAAAATTCAATCAGATGTGGAGGCAAATTCTCAGGGAGTGAAGTCAATCCCAGGTTGCTAAGATTGAGCATACTCCGTCTTGTAATGAGACATTCCTTCATTCTGCGCAATGCTTCTGCCCGGTTTTCAATCCGGCTTGCTGGCAGGTTTTCTTCCAGGATATTTTCCTTGATTTCTTCCAGACTTTCTTTCAGGTCTTCTTGGGGAATTTCTGACTGTTTGTTTTGCTGGTTTTCTTCTAGGATTTCGTACAGGTTTTTTTGCAGGTTTTCTTGCAAACCATCCTGCTGTATAGCCCATTCGCACCATTTGGCGACCATCATGAACTCGTTATGTTGCTGATTCAGGCGAGTCCCCAACGTGATGATGGTATTGTTGTCCACCTGTATGTTCACTTTGCCCGCGATACTGAGGTCAATGATCTGCCAGGGGGCATCACCCCAGCTGAATTTTTGCGGGCTGAGATACTTCATGTTCTGCAAAATTTGATTCTTGAGTTCCACCGACAGGAAGAGCCGCCCTGGCGGGCGTCGTACGCCTGGGTTAACGGAAGATGGGGGAATGGCGGGGGCGAATGGGCAGATGTCTTTAAAGCTAGCCATAATGCTACGTTTCCTTGAAATAAATATCCTCTGGCAGCGCCGGAGACGTGAATGTGGTCACCGCAAAGGAGCCACAGGGCGTCATTTGCGCTGATATCACTACTCATCGTTGACTTTTTCCCTGGTCAGAAATGCCGTGTCGGGTCTGGTACATGCTGTATTACGGCCTAGGTAGCTCTGACGTATTAAAGAAAATACGAGAGTGAACGACCCGGAAATAATCGTTATTAAGCAAAGGAATAACTATAAGAAATCGCTCATGCATACGGTGCTACAGGCGGATGAAACGCCTATTGTGTGGGCTATGTCAGTGCGGCAGGTTGCGTGGGGGAATATGTTCAGGCGATGTCAGGCAGGGGCCCCTGATGGTTGACCGGTAATGCGGGGCTGGTTTTTATTACCTGTTACAGTCGGAAAAAGCCCTTACGCTGACTTTCTTGAGCCGGTGTTTTGAGTTCATTAGCCAGAGCCTGCAATGGTTTGTCATCCATAATTTAACCTTCTTCTGATGTTGGGATGAGCATATCAAAATCAGGAAATGACAAGTTTATTACAGGCTCAGGCTGCGTTCAGTAAAGCATCGCATCCGGCGATAGATGCTGCATTAAATTTAAGATTCAGCTTCCTCTTCAGCCACCCGAACGCCAATCTTCAACACTTCATTATCTTCTTTCTCGGCCACCGTCCAGATCATCCCGGCAAACTCTACCTGGTCACCGACAACCGGTGCCGCGCCTAGCAACTGCTGGACAATTTCACCCAGCGTTTGCTGTTTATCACGATATTCTCGCCCGTCTTCCAGGCCATATATCAGCGCAACATCAGCATATTTGGCGCTGGCTTCGAGAATGAAGTCACCAAAGAAGCGTTGATCCAGCGCGACCGGTGGCGACTGGCTGAACAGTTTACCGAGCGCCGGGAGATCGCGTTCCCGACCAATTACACACAATACATCGCCTTCGCGCAGTCGGGTGCTGCCGGTAGGATGAAGCAACTGGTTATCACGAAACAGGGCTGCAATACGCGTCTCTTTTGGCATATGCAAATCGCGCAGTGCCGCACCTACACACCATTTATCAGCACTCAATTGATAAACAAACTGCTCCCACGGATTTTCCGGATGAATATCCAGGCCAACGCGTGACACCGGACGTCCGACGGGCGGAACCACCACTTTGGCTTTTTTCGCCGCCCACGAGAGTGATGTTCCCTGCAAGAGCAGTGAAACCAGAACCACAAAGAAGGCGACATTAAAGAACAGTCGCGCATTCTCCAGCCCCGCCATCATCGGGAACACGGCCAGGATGATTGGCACCGCGCCGCGTAATCCCACCCAGCTGATAAACACGCGCTCACGCAGATTGAAACCGCGGAAAGGGAGCAATCCAGCAAATACCGAAAGGGGACGGGCGAAGAATATCATCCATGCCGACAAAATGAGCGCCGGAATGGCAATAGGCAGCAGATCGCTTGGGTTAACCAATAGCCCCAGCACCAGGAACATGGCGATTTGCGCCAGCCAGGCGAGGCCGTCGAAATTTTGCAGGATGCCGTAGCGGTTGCGAATCGGCCGATTACCCAGCAGAAAACCGCACAGATAAACAGCCAGAATACCGCTGCCTTCCAGCGCCGTGGTTAAAGCAAAAATTAAAATACCGCCGCTTAATGCCAGCAATGGATATAATCCGGCAGGCAGGGCGATGCGATTAATCATTTGCAGCAGTAAATAACCACCGCCAAGACCGATGACAATCCCGAGGCCAAATTGCTGCAGAATATCGACCACGAACATCCAACTGACACTGCTTTCATGCTGCTGGATCATTGCAATCAGGGTAATCGTCAGAAAGACCGCCATTGGATCATTACTGCCGGATTCAATTTCCAGCGTCGAGCCAACACGTTCGTTAAGCCCCTTACCACCCAGCAGAGAAAAGACCGCTGCAGCATCGGTGGAGCCGACGATAGCGCCGATTAATAAGCCTTCAATCAAATCAAGATTAAACAGCCACGCCGCCATCATGCCGGTTAAACCAGAGGTGATAAGTACGCCCAGCGTCGCCAGCGACAGCGCCGGTCCTAACGCCACACGAAAGGAACTGGCCTGAGTGCGCATCCCGCCGTCGAGCAAAATAATCGCCAGCGCCAGGTTACTTACCATGTAGGCGAAGGGGTAATTATCAAACGGGATACCGCCGACGCCATCGACTCCCGCCAGCATGCCGATCGCCAGAAAAATAACCAGAATAGGAATGCCAAGACGGGAAGAAAATGAACTAAGTAATATACTGCTGGTGACAAGGATGGATCCTAAGATGAAAAGGCTAATTATTGTTGTGGCATCCAACGGTCGGTTACTCCTGATTACGCTGTCTCTTATATAAACCCTACCATATTAGCGGCAGAGACAGCGTTTTACTTAGCCCTGAAGCGTGATTTTTTTACATTTTAAGAACAGGATGACCGCTAATCGTCAACTGAGTGCCTTCCCGGGTGTTATTCAGAATGGCATGTGCGCCCAACGGCAGCGTAACCGTGCGTTGTTCATGACCAAAATCGAGGCCGGTAATGAGTGGAATCGACAGGCGGGAACGCAAAAACGCGTACACTGACTCCAGGTTGTAACCTGCGTCATAATCATTGGGCGTGCTGCCGCTAAAGCTACCGAGAATAATCGCCTTCTGACGTGGCAAAATTCCCGCATGATAGAGCTGCAACAGCATACGTTCGACGCGGAAAGGGTGCTCGTTAATATCTTCCAGCACCAGAATACCGTTCTCAATTTTTGGCATCCACGGTGTACCAATCAGTGAAATCAGCATCGCAAGATTGCCTCCCCACAACGTGCCTTCGGTCTGACATGTCGGGCCTTCCCCTTGCCATTCAATGGTGAAGGTTTCATTGCGTAACGCCAGCCAGAAATGGTGCTCGGTAAAGGCGTTCAGTTCATCCGCACCAAAGTTTGCTACCAGCATGGGGCCGCTAAAGGTGATGACATTGCCTTGCGCCAGAAGACCGCACTGAATGGCGGTAAAATCGCTATGTCCGCAAATGAGTAACGGGTCATGTTGTTGGCGAGCCACCAGTGCCTGCCAGTCAATATCTGCCAGTAAACGACTGGCACCGTAACCGCCGCGTACAGCCAGCACGATGGTGTTGGGGGTAGTCAGTCTGGCAAGGGAATTGAGATCTTCCAGACGCTCCGTTTCCGTACCCGCAAAACGCTCACAACGACGGGCAATAACCTCGACGTTATTGACTTGATGCCCCGCGTCGGTAAGGCGCTGGATACCACGCAGCGCGGCGTGCTGTTTAATGCTGTAACCCGATGGGGCAATTAAGTGAAACAGAGACATGGCAATTCCTTGCTGACAACAGAAACGAAATGTATATCATGCCGCTTAGGTGTGCCGTTGTCACCTCAACGGCGATTCCAGGCTATAAGGATAGAAGAAGTGAAATTGAGATGGTTTGCCTTTTTGATTGTGTTATTAGCGGGTTGTTCATCAAAGCATGACTATACGAACCCGCCGTGGAACGCGAAAGTTCCGGTGCAACGTGCGATGCAGTGGATGCCAATAAGCCAGAAAGCCGGTGCAGCCTGGGGCGTCGATCCACAATTGCTCACGGCGATTATCGCTATCGAATCGGGTGGTAATCCGAACGCGGTGAGTAAATCGAATGCCATTGGTTTGATGCAGTTAAAAGCTTCAACCTCCGGACGTGATGTTTATCGCCGTATGGGCTGGAGTGGTGAGCCGACGACCAGCGAGCTGAAAAATCCAGAGCGTAATATTTCAATGGGGGCGGCTTACCTGAATATTCTGGAAACCGGCCCGCTGGCAGGCATTGAAGATCCGAAGGTACTGCAATATGCGCTGGTGGTGTCATACGCTAACGGGGCAGGTGCGCTGCTACGGACTTTCTCGTCAGATCGGAAAAAGGCGATCAGCAAAATCAACGATTTGGATGCTGACGAGTTCCTCGATCACGTAGCGCGAAATCATCCTGCGCCGCAGGCTCCGCGCTATATCTACAAACTTGAGCAGGCACTGGACGCGATGTAAATCAGTCGCGCACTTTGTCCGCTTTTTCCCGGGCTTCTCGCTCGAGAGAGAAAATAATCCGCTGTAATTGCCGCTCCACCGTCGGGCTGACGTTAAGAAAACGGAAGCTCAGACGGGGAGTGGTGATGGTTTCATTCTTACCATCAATCACTTTGCGCTCGCTGGTGGAGATTAACTGGGCGTCAAAGTGAAAAACACCCCATTGCCCCATGTTGACTTCAATTTGAGCGAAGCGCATACCTTCTTGTAATTCGGCAGGCTTTGCTGTTTCCAGTAATGCGCCCATGCCGCCTAACGACAAATCATACAAGCGGAAACGTAACGTACTGTTATCCGCCAGTTTGGTCTGGCAAAAATAAGGCGGATGGAGTGGGGCGGAGATGCGGAAATATCGGCGTCGTTGTACAAACTATAAGGTGGGAGGCGGTACGGTAATAAATGCCGGAAGCTGCAAGTATTCACTCTGCTGTAGTTGTTCAACAGTAAACTCGATTTTCGCACCCTGAGTTTCGGCGGTAATGGTAATGTGCTGTGCCTTTAGCACGGCGATGTTGTCTTCGGCTTGACTGCCGAAATCCAGCACCAGTTTATCCGGGGTTATTGCCAGTATTTTGCTGATCAGCTGCCCGCCATTCCAACTGAGACGCAAAGGAATTGCGGCTTTGTGCAAATCGCGTAACACGCCCAGGACGGCTAACGGATTTTGTTTCAGGAACTGCTCATGGTAATGACTCACGCGGAAAAACTCCTGACTGACAAACTGTCTTTGGTTTATCGGTCATAGTTAACAAAACTTAATACAAATGCGTGAATATTTTTTACATGTTGTTCTTAAATCAGCCGACAAACGCCCAGCATCGATCCCGCCCTTGCCTATACTTAGAGCGTTGACGTAAGCATTTCTTGCGACCGATTCATCGAAACGAGGGCCTGAACATGGGAATTATTGCCTGGATTATTTTTGGCCTGATAGCCGGCATTATCGCCAAGCTAATCATGCCGGGGCGTGATGGTGGTGGATTTTTCCTGACCTGTATTCTCGGGATAGTCGGTGCGGTGGTCGGCGGCTGGCTGGCGACCATGTTTGGCATTGGCGGCTCCATCAGCGGTTTTAATGTGCACAGCTTCCTGGTGGCGGTGGTGGGCGCTATCCTGGTGCTGGGCGTATTCCGCCTCCTGCGAAGAGAATAAGATTTTCATAAGGCGGATAGCGATACAGATGCCGCTATCCGCTTTCACATCAGAACGTATACTCGACACCTGCCCAGAAATTGCGACCTTCTTCAATAAACCCTTCACTGTAGGCATATTGGGTATCAAACAGGTTATTGACCGACGCATTGACGCTGAAGCCATGACCTAAGGTGTAATCGGCTCGAATGTGGGTCACCGCAAAACCGGCGGCTTTTTGTGAACCGTCACTGTTGCTGTAGCTGGAGGAACGCGCCTCTTCCGACAGCGTTACGCTTAACGGCTCCCATGGTTTGAGTGTCATCCATGCGGTCATTGTCTGCGTTGGAAGATCGGTTATCTTGCCGATGTCTTTGCGTTTGGCGTCAGCGTGGATCAGAGCGTAGCTCAATCCTACATCCAGTATATTGCTGATTTTCCCCTTAATACCGGCATCCAGACCGCTGTAATCCACCGTGCCGCTGTTCTGATTTTGAATGGTATCGGCATTGATATTGTGCGAGAGGATGGCATCACTCACCCGGTTATAGTAAACGCTGACCTCAAATCCCCAGTCGCGCGTGAAGGCACCATTCCAGGTTAAATCCACCCCGCGAGCGCGTTCCGGCTTGAGCTGCGGGTTAACAATCGCTATCTGGTTATACGCAGGTTTGGATGTGGTATAGCGTTCTTTCAGCATCGGAAAGCGTGTGCGGTCATAGTACGAAAGCGCCAGAGTGTCTTCATTGGCAAAGTGGTATTTCCCCATCACCTGCCAGTTAAAAGCTGACTGATTGTTGTCGTCATAATGGGGGATGCTGCCATCTTTCTCGTGTTTTTTCGCTTCTACGCTATCGCGCCAGTCATAGCTGATTCCCGCCACGACATCGACATTATCAGCAGCAGCCCATTGATATTCACTGGCGAGCGACCAGGTACGATCTTCATAGCGATCGTAAGCGGCGTGCGGCGCACCTTTTTCCCGGTGTACGTCATCTTTCCAGTTAACGGCAAACGACAGCAGATCGTTTTCACGCACATCGGCTGCCAGTTGTAATCCGGCACCGTCGCTGTAATCGGAATAATGGCTGTAGCTGCCTTTTTTATTTTTCAAATCAGCCAGCGAGTTGTACATCATCAGCGTATTTTCAAAGGTGTCGCGATACAGCCGACTTTTCAGGGTAAAACGGTCGTTTAGTTGGGTCGCTCCCTGATAATAAAAACTTTCTTTGTCATACTCTGGCCACTGCCAGTAGCGTGATTTTTGACCACAATTTCCGCTGTATGGCGGGTTATCTTTTTCACCATCCTGCTTAATGTAAGTCAGCGTGTATTCATCGTTTTCGCGCGGTGTAAAACCGAGCTTCACAATGCCGCGTTTATCATCAGCCGATGAATTAATCATCTTGCCGTGTTTGCCTGCAATATCATTATATTTACACCATGCGGCAGGCCGAGAAAATCCTGCTTTAGCTGGCTACCGCTGACTTGCAAATACCCAAGATCGCTGCTGGCGGCAAATGAAGCATGCATATCGTAGGCATTGTCCTGACTACGGCTCCATCCCTGGCGATATCCCAGACTTGCTTCTTCAGGGTGGTGATATTAATGGCTCCGCCCATCTGATTAGGCCCATGAAGCAGCGACGAATACCCTTTGGAAACTTCGACTGCCCCCAGATTGTCGGTCAGAATCCGCGCCAGATCGAGGTTGCCGTCATAGGGAACATAAATGGGCACACCGTCGAAATAGACCGGCACCTGCCGACTATCAAAGCCACGAACTTTTACCTGTTCTTCGTTGCAGCTGCCTGACTTTTGCAGCACCACGCCGGGGACGACACTTAATACCTGAGCGACATTCTGTTTATCCAAGGCCTTCATGGTGGGTTGATCGAGAACGGTGGTCGTCGTCGATGATACCGGACTGGACCATACGGTCAGCGTGTCGCTCTCCTGAGCCGCTACGGCCTGCTGGGTAAAGGCAAGTGATAATGCTGTGCAGAGATAACGTTTTTTGAGTCTCATAGAATAAATTCCGTTTAACAAAGAATTAAATAGAGGCTGTGGGTTGCAGACTGACTTTAATGTCAGCTGGTGCCGCGTAATAAGGCGCGGAGGTAATAAAAAGGCGAATGCCGCAGTCGAGGTAATTTTTGAGTGTCGTCAGATTAATTCCGCCGGTCAGAGCCAGCGTGCAGTGAGGAGCCAGCGACGGCGCTATTTGCGCAATTTCAGTTGCCTGTTGCGGACTAAATTTGTCGAGCTGAAGTACGTCTGGTTGTGCGCGTAACGCGGCGATAGCCTCTTTCGGCGTGTCGGCTTCAACAACAATTTTCTTCTCGGGTGCGTGGCGACGTAACTGAGCGATTGCGCCTGACCAGCCCTGATTGTCATGAAGAAAATGGCGGTGGTTGGCAAACAATAATATGGTTTCCGCACATCCGGCACGATGAATTAGTCCTCCGGCAGCCAGAATTGCCTGCGAAGCCAGTAAGCGGGTGCCCGGAATTGCTTTTCGGGTGCAGGCGATATTGCCGTCAGGATAACGTTCACGAAGCAATGCCAGCATTTGAGCGAGATAATCAGAAACACCGCAACTCCACTCCAGCACATTCTGGACTGCCTTCCATCCCTGATGAAGTGCTGCGGCATTACCCTGCGCACGGATTAGCCGTTGACCCGCGTTCGCTTGTGAACCGTCGCTGACCGCGTCATCAATAGTTAATCCCAGCGTAGTTAACATCTTACACGCGACAGAAACGCCGCTGACGCAGCCGCCCTGACGGTGAAAAAACGCTATATAGCCAGGCTGGTGTCCAATATTTAATGCTCGCGTGGTCAGGTCACCTCCCTGGATATCTTCCAGCAGTAACGCATCGATTTGTGCCTGAGAAAGGAAAATCATCACAGTGCCTCCTGCGGTACGCTATCCCACCAGATGAGCGCCCAGTCGCGGCTGGCAGGGGCGAGGGCACGAGCATCTTGTTGTTGATACCAGTGATATAACCGCTCACGCTCATCGTCGTTAAGCGCGCCAAGACTCCAGCTGACGTTCTGCTCAAAACGTTCCCAGGTGCTGTTATCCTGTTGGCAATTTTGTCCACGGATAAAATCAACGTGGGCATAAATTCCCATCTGATACAGGACGTTGAGCGCAAAGATATAGTTGGGTAATTCGATCACTTCCCGACCAGCCGCCCGCTGAATGGCTGGAGAGACGAACGAGGTGCTGACCAGATGAGTTGTATAGACGCGAAGCCGTGCCTGATTATTCAGTTTGCTCATTGCATGGCGCATATCAGCCACCAGAGTGGAGCGGGAAGCCACGGCAATATCGCAGCGTGGCAGGTCACTCCAGTCCTCTTCCCAAGCGCGCTGGATCCAGTGGACATTGTCAGCCTTCAGTGCGGCGGCGCGGCGGGCGGCAACGTTCAGCATCCCCTGACTGTAATCAACGCCATAAACCGTAGTGAGTTTGTCAGCCAGCGCCAGCGATACGGTGCCTGGTCCGCAGCCCATATCGAATAAGGTCTGAGCGCCTTGCAGGTCAATTTTAGCGATCAGTTGTTGCAGGTAGCTGTCCGTTGGCGAGGCGCAATTTTCCGCCATTTTCTCCGCCCGTTGATCCCAGTGATCGGGCGTTTTTTCTGTGCGGTGAGCCAGTTTGAGTTGCTGCAGATAAAGGTCTGCAAAATCAATATCATCAATGAGCATGATTGTTCCTTAGCGGCTAATTGCAGAGAGGTGATGATGAATTTGGTCGGCAGAAACCCGATACAGGGCCGCCAGTTTGTTCGTTGTTAACTGTTCGGTCGGTAAGCCTTGTGTTACTCGTCCATCTGGCTCTACCTGGATAATGCTGTCGGCAATGACGTTGGCATGGAGCGGATGGTGAGTCGACATTAACATTGTCATGCCGTTATTTTTGAGCTGCGCCAGCGTGTCCAGAAGTTGGATCTGATGACCGAAATCGAGGCTGGAGGCGGGCTCATCCAGTAACAACAAGCGCGGTTGTTGGACGAGTGCACGGGCGATTAAAGCCAGCTGACGTTCACCGCCGCTAAGCGTATTCCAGCGTCGTGTCGCCAGATGCAAAATGCCCAGCTTTTCCAGTTGCTCCGTGGCTTTCAGGCGTTCTTGCTTACCGGGAACGGAAAAAGCGCCTATGGTGGGGGCCAGGCCCATCAACACCATATCCAGCACACTGAAAGCAAAAATACCGTCGTGCGCCTGCGGCACCCAGGCAATAGCCTGTGCGCGCTGGCGATGGCTGAGTGTCTGCACAGGGAGGCTATCCAGTAGGATCTCGCCTTTTAATAACGGTATAACGCCAAGAATGGAGCGCATGAGTGTGGTTTTGCCGCAACCATTCGCGCCAAGCAGACAACAAATTGTTCCTTGCGACAGGGTGAAGGACACGTCGCGTAGCACTGGATGGCGGGAGTAACCCAGAGACGCATGACGAACGGCAAGCAAAGTCACTGGCGACCTCCGCGTAACAACAAAAGCAGGAAAAACGGTGCGCCAACAAAAGCGGTCAGAATGCCAAGTGGGATTTCTGTTGTTCCAATGCTGCGCGCCAGCGTATCGGTAAGCAGGAGCAGAATAGCGCCAGTACACATTGCCATAGGCAACAGCTGCTGATGGTTATGACCGGTCAACAAGCGGGCAATGTGCGGAACGACCAGACCGATCCAACCAATTATGCCCGCTATTTCTACCGTGCTGGCGGTGATTAGTGTGGCGCAGACAATCAATCCAAAGCGCAGACGCGTCACGTTCAGTCCCAGCGAACGGGCTTCGTCGTCGGAAAGCGTGAGTAAATTCATGCGCCAGCGGAGAAAAAACAGGGGCAAGGAGCCTATGAGAATGATCGGTGCAGCATAGCAGAGATCGCGTAAGGTCACGGTGGACAGTCCCCCCAGCAACCAGAAGGTAATTGACGGTAACTGGGTGTAAGGATCGGCCAGCGTTTTAATTAGCGATATCCCCGCTCCGCACAACGTTCCTAACGCAATGCCTACCAGCACCAGGGTTAAGATCGGATCGTGGCGGGTCACCCGACGCGTAATCAACCAGACGCCCGCGACCACCATCAGCCCGCCGCAAAATGCGTACAGCTGGATGTAAACAATGGGTAATCCCCACAGGATTGCCGCGCAGGCACCAAGTCCGGCACCGGCGGAGACGCCTAAAATATCCGGTGAAACTAAGGGATTACGCAACATTCCCTGATAGGTGGTTCCGGCTCCTGCCAGCGCTGCGCCCAGTAACAGCGCAGCAAGAATACGCGGCACGCGGATTTGCCAGAAGACAATTTGTTCCTGCACAGACACATTTTCTTGACGAAGAATTAGCGCCAGCAGTTGCTGCATATCGAGATGATAAGCCCCACTTACGGCGGCAAAAGTGATACTGATAGCTGCCAGCAGCAAAATACATCCGTTTACGATTCTCATTAGCTCGCCACCAATTTTTGATAGTCGGCATCACTGAGTGAACAATGCCAGAACAGTTGGGCGTAATGCTGCATGTCACTTTTAAACTGGCGATTGATGGCGGGATCCAGCCAGGCGTGAAGTCTGCGTAATCCCAGAAGACGGTTGATTCCCGGCGGGGCATCGAGCCAGCCAAAGGGCAAGCCACTTAAAAATAAGATGCGTTGTTCCGCAACGGCTTTCACGCCCTGCCAGAGAGGATCACGACGAATAAAATCTGCAGTAACGGCCTCCTGAACCAGAATAATATCCGGCTGCCAGCGCAGGATATTTTCCATGGAAACCTGTGTCAGGCCGTGGCGATCGGCTATTTGCGCGACGTTGTGCAAACCTAATAATTCCGCCGCCTCGGTATGCAACGAACCCTGTAAGCCCGTTTCCAGCCCTCGGGGACCGCGCGCAGCATAAAAGCGGAGGTTAGCGGCGGGTGAGGTGGCGAATGCCTGAGCTTCACCAACGAAGTGGCTGGCGAGATTGGCTTGTTCTGCGGCGCGGTGCTCTTCGCCTAACGTTTTGCCAAGCGTTGTTAACTGTTCTGCTGATTGCGCCAGTTTTCCGTTAAGCAATAACCAGGGGATTTGTGTCTGTTCGCTAACCTGCCGTGCCTGGGAGATCAAGGTTTCATCCGTATTGCCGCAATCAACGACCAAATCGGGATGTAACGCCATAAGCCCTTCCAGCGATAGTGTGCTGGCGCGCCCGGCGAGTCGTCCCAGCCTGGGTAACTGGCGAATGTGCTCTGGCAATGGAATTAATGCCTGACGGGCAAAATCAAAAGAGGAAAAACCGACCATTTTTTCTGGCGCGACAGCCAGCAATAGCAAATCGGCGGGCGCGCCTGCGCTGACGATGCGTGTAATGTTTTGGGCTTCGGGAAGAGATTGCGAAGCAAAACGATTAACTGTTTGTGAAAAGGACGGTAGAGACTGCAGGAGCAGGGTAGATGCAAGTGCCTGCGCAAACGTCCGTCTGGTTATGGGCATGGTGAACATCCTGAAAAGCAAAATCGATATATACTTTCATATATATCGATAAAAATCATGTTCAATATCAAAGTTTAGCTATTGAAAACATGAAGATGTGACGACTTCCGCAAGCCTGTTGACCCTCTCTATCATTAAAAATGTATTTATCAGGTGGCTAATA